>NZ_JAVXGL010000046.1:0-15222 GCF_036657415.1 Anaerorhabdus sp.
GAACCTACACCAGTTCCACCTTCAACACCAAATCCAACTCCAGTTCCAACACCAACATATACGATGAACTTTGTGTTGGATGGTTATTCAGTTGAATCACAAATAATAAAACAAGGTGAGAAAGCATCAAAACCAGTTGTTAGCCTTAAAGATGATGTGTATACTGGCAGCTATGTACTTTGGTTAGATGATTCAGGAAGTATTTATGATTTCAATACTAGTGTGACTTCAGCGAAGACTTTAATAGGGAAAATTGCTGCAGATGCAACAAATCAAAACATAATAGATATTGTTGCGGATAAGAGTGTTAATGCAATATATATGACTCAAGATATAACACTTGATAAAGGTCTAGCGATTAATAAAGATATTGATGTATTTGGAAATGATAAAAAATTAACGATTACAAATGGTGATGCATTTATCATTAATAATAAAGTAAAACTATCGTTAAATAACTTAACAGTTGATGCGATAGGTACAGCATCTAGAGGTATATCAATCGGATATGACATAGATTTTGATGTTACCTTAAATTCAACAGTATTACTAACAAATGCTAGAGGTATCTCAAATAGTGGTGTTGAAGACAAAACAAAAACTGAAAAAATACAAAGTAAGATAGTCATCAACAACAGCGAGTTAAGAAATAAACGTATTAGTGATCCTGAAACAGATGTCATTTATGATGATACAAGAGGTTTATCGCTCTTTGACTGTATGGGAACAGTATCAATTAATTCAAGTAAAATATATGGCTACCGTTATGGTATCAATGTGAGCGGAGATAACCCACGTGCTCAAGACAATAACTTAGGATTAGATGTAACGGTTTCAAACAGCACAATCAACGCATGGGGAGCGTTTAATATTTGGGATTCTTATGGAAATTATGTAATTAAAGGATCTACCCTAAAAGGAATTAATAAACTAGTAGGTGGTTCAAATTCTTTTTCAACGATTGTTTTAAACAATGATATTTATGGTATATTTGACAATCAAAAAGCATTCGGTAATAAAATGACAATAGAAGATAGTACAGTGACAAATTATCAAAGTACTGACTCTAAATTGTCAGGACTATCACAAAACTTAATTCGAGTAGATTGTGGTTTAGATAAACTTGAATTTAAAGGAACAGTTAATTTAATTGATGCGACAAATTATACAAATAGTGCAATTTATCTCGATGCAATGGATAACAAAGAAGAAGTAGATAACTTTATAAATAATAGTTTAGTGACAACAGGGGCTACTATAAATAGTAAAACTGCTTCTAACAAAGAACTCCCACTTGTGGATAATCCATATGTGATACCAACGATTTCAAATGCAAATATTATGTATAATCAAGAAAGTGAAAATATCGTTGTCGAATTTGATTTAGACAAAGGTTTCATGATGCAAAAATCATGGGGTATTACAGATAATGCAGCTTTAACAAATGCATATACAAAATTATTGGTAAATGGAATTACATGGGAAAAAAATTGGGAGTTAGGAAATGATGTTGTATTAAATTACTATTATTTAGATGATGATAGTAAACCAGTTTCTTTACTCACAAAAGGTGGAAATCCTTTGGTTAAAAATAAATATTGGGATGGTTATTTAAACTATCTTGATGGAACGGAAACAAAACGTTTGGATGCTGGAACATTGATTCCAATGACATATGTTGGTGAAAGAATGTTAAGTAATAGAACATGGAGTACATCAACAAATCCATTTACACAAACAGTAAGTGAAGGTTGGCTAGATGCAGCTCAAGGGCATAAGGTTTATGTAGATATTGTTGTAGTATACAACAATGAAATTATTAAACAAACCATTAGTGTGGATATTCCATATGAAACTTCAGTATGGGATGGTGTGAAAGTTGATACAAGTTGGTTCAAAAATGATAAAAATACATTTGAGTTAATGAATGCTGAACAGCTTGTAGGATTTGCACAACTTGTGAATAATGGAAATACTTTTCAAGGGAAGACAATAAAATTATGCAATGATCTTGATTTGAATAATCAAAATTGGACACCTATTGGAACTAGTGATGCAAAACCATTTATGGGAACATTTGATGGTAATAATAAAGTAATATCAAATCTAGTATGCTCACAAGAAAATTCAGACTTAGGAACAGGTTTATTTGGCTACATGAAAACTCCAGGTGTGATTAAAAATGTAATTGTGAATAATGCAAATCTGAAAGGAAAAGCACGTGTAGGTACCATAATAGGCAGTTACTATACAGGTAATTTAGAAAACTGTAAGGTTCAAGGAAATATCGAAATTATAGGTAACTATAAAGTAGGTGGACTTGCAGGTGAAGGATATGGAACAGTTAGTAATAGCGTAGTTGATGTAAATTCTTCTAGTTTTGTAAAAGGGGTCTACATAGGTAATGATTTTGAAGGTGACAATATAGGTGGTCTAATTGGATTTACAGGTGAATTGAATAGTTCTGCGTTTATGATAAATAATTGTTCATCAAACGTGAATGTTGAAGGAACAAGAAAAGTAGGTGGACTAGTAGGTTTCTTAAACCGAGGCGTAGGTGTTATAAATGGTACAGCCACTGGAAATGTAAGTTCTAATGCGACGAATGACTATATAGCTGCAAACAATATCTCTGTGGGTGGACTCATTGGTGAAACTCTAGGGACAAAGGATATTGTAAGTATTCTTGAAAATTGTTCTGTTGGTGGAATTGTTACAGGACCAAGTATAGATAAAACAGGAACATTAGTAGGATATCTACGAGATGATGCAACGATAATTCGAGTAATTAATTGTACATGGTCTGGGGCATTAGCTGAAGTAGGAAATGGAAATAAAATTAGTGATACAAATGATTACACAAGAGTCACTTTGAATGAAACTAAGGTGGTTAATGAAATAGAGATTGAAAAGGTAGCACCTATTGTCGATGAAGAAAATGAAATTGTACAAGAAAGTGTTCCATCTGAAGAACCTATTCCAACAGAAACTACAGAACCTTCTATGGAACCATTAGAATCAGAAGTAGAAATAGTAGAAGAGATTTTTGAATAAAGTTGACAATATGTAGGTAATCAAGAAACTTTTATAGGGGTAAGAAAGATAAAGGCTAAATCAATTTTCATGATTTAGCTTTTGTTGTAAAGGGTAAATATCACTCAATCTAAGATAGATTTTATTTCAGTTAATAATCTAAAAAGCTCATAAAATTACTAATAATAAATTATATTAAAAGATACAAGCTAGTAAAAATACCAAAAAGAAGTACTAATTTTGTCGTTTTTTAGGGTTTTTATGAGTCTTATAAATAGAGGTAAACAATCACCTTGGAGGAAGAAAATGCGAAACTTAGTTAAAAAAATAAACTATGATTATGGAACTAAAGAATTTTGTATTTACTATCGAGCGGTGAAAGTTTATGTCCAAGAAGATCACTTTTCAACAGAAATGTTGAAAAGGATAATTGATTTCGTTGATTTTTGCGATATTGAGGAAGCGGCAGAAGAATGTATATATAAAGTATTTAAACTAGGCAAAGAAACTTGTTTTGAAAAAATGAAACGTGAGATGATAAAATGAAATTTTCTAAAATTAGTGAGATAAAAAAGAAAGTGATTATTGTTTTTGATTTGTTCACAATGGATGGAAATATAGTGAATTTATTAAAAGAGAACGAGAATGAATATAGTTTAGATTTTCCCAACTTGCTTAGCTTTTATGATGATAGTGAAAAAAATATAGATACATGGATAAAAAACTGTCGCGTATATCTTGGAGAACTAGCAAAAAAATATGATGAAATTACTCTTCTAGGTTATTCAATGGGAGCAATTCTTGCAGGGAATTGCACCACATTACCTTTTATTCAAAAAGTTATACTTATTGAACCATCATATTGGTATATGGAATACCAAGGAGAGAAGAAAGCTTTCTACTCTGAAAAGTTGAATAAGATTTTAACAGATGAGAATATTAATACAGCATTATTTTCAATTGCCTATACCAAGTTAATTAATGAATTTGATGGACAAATTAAACAGGCGGATGCTGAGATATTAATTCTTCAAAAACTTGATGATTATTCAATTGAATCAAAAATGATGAATAGATTATATCGTTATTTGAATAAGCAGAAAGTAAAACTAATACAAGTTGGAACAGAAGAACAAGATTTTTTATTGGATGAAAAAACAAGAAATATGATGAAATTATTAATCAATAATTTCTTAGGTGATTAGTAAGGAAGTGATGATATGAGAAATATACCAGATTGGGTACTTTATAATTTAGAACGATACAATAATTGTTTACTTGAAAAAAAATTAGTTAAGCGATTTGGAGTGCCTACAATATTAAAGGAATTAGAAGCAATAGGATTTAAAGGAAGTACAATTGAATTAAGAAATGGTAGTTACATTGCAGAAGTAAAACACATTGATCCAGAATTACGATTAATTCTAAATAAATATTAATCGGAAAAAGCAAATAAAAATAGGTAGTCACTTTACTAATTAGTATAAGGACTACCTATTTTATTATTATTTATTATTGTTGTGTTATATGTTCAGTTTTTTGTAAATCATTTTGTACACATAGTTTAGTACTTACACTAAGAACTAAATTACGGATAATGTGGACAGCTTCTTTACCTTCATCTAGACTTGGTGTGTGTTTGAAGGGTTGTCTCAAACACAAACTTTTTAAGCAAAGCTCAAATTCATTAATGAAATAATTATAGGCTTGTTCATCAGGATACAAAGAAACTTGATAGCGAAAAAGTGATGAAATCTCTTGTAAACTGAATACTTGCTTCATGATGCATACCACAATGAGGTAAGCTAAATGTTTGTTTGAATATCTTTTGTTTTTAGGTGCTTCAACAATTTCTTGATTTACATAATTATTAATCATTGTTTTTGTAATGAAACTGTCTTGTCCTGAAATCATTAAGAAATCTAATGTTTGTTCAAGATAATCAACAACTTGATCCATATATAAATTCAGACTTGGTAACTCATTCCAACGTGGAAGATGTAAAGATTTAATATCTTGTTTAGATAAATACATAGTGGGTCTTCCTTTCTTTGTTATCATTATAAGTAATTTCAATATGTATAGTCAAATAAGAGAAGAAGTGAAGATAAAAAAGGTGTATAGTTAAAGCAAGAAATGGAGAATAATTAATGAAAAGATATACGATTAAAACAAACACTGGGTATATAGTTGAAAATTTAAAAAATGAAGATAATCAATTTTCTGGTGAAGCAATTAATCAACTTGCCAAGTATGAAAATATGGTAGAAATTATTCTTCAAGAACAAAAAGAATTACAAGAAAAAATTGATAACTTAAAAAATCCTGACTCCAATAAAGTGCATTGGCGAGTTAAAGAATTAATGGGAAAAAAACTGACAAACAAGGGAATCTTACTTGCACTTAAATATCATGGAATAGAGGTTGAAGAATGAAATTAAATGAAAAGACATTAAACAAGAAAATTGTATTTGAAGGGAAACTCATATCTGTTCGCCATGATGAAGTAGAACTTCCTAATCAAGAACTTGCGATACGTGAAGTAGTGGAACATCCAGGTGGAGTTTCAGTTGCGATGTGTAATGAACAAGGACAGTTTTTTATGGTGTCACAATATCGGTATGCTCAACAAAAAGTACTCCTTGAATTTCCAGCAGGGAAACTTGAATATGGAGAGGATACCTTTGAGGCCGCTAAACGAGAGATTGTGGAGGAAACAGGGTATAGTGCTAAAGAATATGTCTACTTAGGGAAAATGATTCCCACAGGGGCTTATTTGGAAGAGAAAATCGAAATGTATTACGCGCATGTTGATGAATATAAAGGACAGAATTTAGACCAAGATGAGTTTATAAATGTGTCAATGAAAACAATTGATGAATTAGTAGCAATGATAATGAATAAAGAAATCGAAGATGGTAAAACAATAGCAATGACATTTATGATTAAAGAAATCATGGCAAGAGAAAAGAAAAAATGATACACTAATACAGTCAGTCGCGATTCCCTGACATAAAATAAAACAAGGAGGTTTTTTCATGAACAAAAGATTAAAGGAATTTACCATTATAGCAATGATTGCGGCAATTTATGCTGGCACATCGCTTGCTCTAGCACCAATCTCTTACGGCCCGATTCAAATTAGAGTTTCTGAAGCATTAACATTATTGCCAATTATTTATCCGCCATCAATATTAGGTGTTACATTAGGATGTTTCATTACAAACTTAGTTGGTGCGATGACAGGAATGAATATTCTTGGTTTCCTAGATGTGTTTGTTGGAACACTTGCAACATTTCTAGCGGCGGTATGTACGTATAAGCTAAGAAAGATTGAGTTTAAGGGTATGCCACTTTTAGCAGCAAGTATGCCAGTAATATTCAATGCCATATTTATTGGTATGGAATTAGCGATTGCATATTTCCCTGCAACAATCATGATGGGTTTTGCGATTAATGCGTTTCAGGTAGGATTGGGAGAATTATTAGCTTGTTTTGTAGTAGGACTTCCATTGATAAATGTTTTAAAGAAAACAAAATTATTTAACGAAAAGATGTAGAAATTGAGGACTTCCTCATTTCCACATCTTTTTTGCAAGATTGGTTTTTAATTGCTTTGCGACAAGAACTAGAATATCTAACTCATTATTTAATTTATTATTGATAGCTTCTTTATTTTGAACAACTATTTCAGTTAGGGTTGTGCTTATATCGGAATTTAATAAGACACGAGCATAATTAATTCATCAGAAAAAGATGGCTTATCTACCGATAAGCCATCTAAATAATTTCTTTTATTTTACTTCAATATAGCTTGCAAGAAGCATAGATGCAGGAACAGAACTATTCAAAGTACTTGTATATGAACCCTTTCCAAGTGGAAGTGCATAGAGTGTGATTGTATCTTGAGCATAGACATCAACGTTTCCAATGCAGTAAATAAAATAAGTAAAGTTACCAAAATTGTTAGAACCTAATAATAGTGTATGAGGCAAATAAGCATCTTCATAAAACTGTGCTTGATGAATGCGAATATTATCAATCTTCACCAATTTATCTCCAAAAGAAGAATGAGATTTGTCTAAATGTTTCGGCTCGATTGTCAAATCTATATAGTCTTGTATTTGCTCAAATGATTGCGCTGGGAAGAAATCAGTGTGCTCACTTAAGAATGTATTTGATTTTTCTGGTATTGGAAAAGGTGCTGAATCATTTGTGCTAAGCATTACGATAAATTCTTGAAGTGTTGGTGTAAATGTACCATCAACCCATGTACCTTCTATAATAGCAGTTGAAAATGATTTATCTTCAAATTCTTTTTTTCCTTGACCATTGAATGTACCGTTTGCAAAGTCTCCAATATATGAATATTTATGACCATCTTCGGCAGTTGTATAGAACTCACCATGACCACTTGCAATACCATCTAAAGTATCTCCTTTAAACTCACCAACACGAGTAACTATTTCATCAATGCTTGTTAATGTAACAATATAATTATTAGCTTCTAATTTACCAGATCCTTTTAATTCACCATTTTCAAAATTTCCTTCATACTTAATACTAGTAGTTCCATCATCGAAGATGAAGGTTGCTTCGCCATTTGGAATGCCTTTGATTAATGTGCCTGTGTATTTACCAGTGTATTCAACGTCTTGTATTTTAACTGTTATTTCTTTGTCAGTTACATCTTTTTCGTCTGAACATCCAGTTAACATTGATAAAACAAGTAAACATGTAAGTAATATTTTTTTCATTTTTTCTTCTCCCTTATGGTGTTCATTATATCATCGGAATAATTTAATGTGTAGCACTAGATTTTCGTAACTTTATAGGATGCTAAAACCATGTTATAATTGGTGAGAAATGATGGTGATAAGTATGAAAAAAGGAATTTTTATTACATTTGAAGGACCTGATGGTAGTGGGAAAACTACTGTTTCAAAAGGTGTTTATAATAAATGCTTAGAAATGGGTATGGATGTAATCTATACTCGTGAACCAGGCGGTATTGAAATTGCTGAGGAAATAAGAAAGATTATTCTTGATCCCAAAAATGTGACCATGGATAGTAAAACAGAAGCATTACTTTATGCTGCCAGTCGTCGTCAACACCTTGTCGAAAAAGTAAAGCCAGCATTGGATGAAGGCAAAATAGTTCTATGCGATCGTTTTGTGGATAGTTCATTGGCTTACCAAGGATGTGGAAGACATTTAGGGATTGATGAAGTTTGGAGCATTAATAATTTTGCTATTGAAGGCTTTATGCCAACAAAAACAATATATTTAGATATCTCTGCCGAAGAAGGACTAAAACGAATTGAATCAAGAGAATTTAAAGATCGTTTAGACCAAGAAGCTATTCAATTCCATATTGATGTACAACAAGGATATAAACAAATAGTAGAAAAATTCAAAGACCGTATGGTTATTGTGGATGCATCGAAAACTGTAGATGAAGTTATTGATGAGGCTACAAAACGCGTCTTGGAGATAATTCATGCTCAGGGATAAAATCATAAAAACTCAACCCATTGTCTATAAAACATTAAACAATGCAATTCAGAGTAAGAAATTTGCCCATGCTTATTTATTTACCGGACCTAAGGGAACACCTAAAAAAGAAGCTGCATTATGGTTTGCCCAAAGTTTAGTCTGTGAACACAAAGTAGATGGATTTGCATGTGAAGAATGTGATACATGTCGCCGTATTCACGAAGAAAATTATGCTGATTTAATTGTATTGGATGGGACGAAGAGTTCAATAAAAAAGGAAAGTATATTACAACTTCAAGAACAGTTTTCAAAAACCGCATTAGAAAAAAGCGGAAAGAAATTTTATATATTAGATACTGCAGAAAACGCAACTACAGAGGCATTGAATAGTTTATTAAAATTTTTGGAAGAGCCAAATGGACAAGATACGCAGGCAATCTTAATTGTTGATAGTATCGACCGATTATTACCGACAATTATTTCAAGATGTCAAATTATTCCCTTCAAGCCATTGAAGTCAGAAAACTATTATGATGAAGCAATTCAAGATGGTATGGATATTCTAGATAGTTATATCTTAAGCAATCTAGTAAAAGATATTGACCTTATGAAACAAACACAAGAGACAGAAGAATATCAAACCGCTCTTGTTGCAGTAGAAAGATTTGTCACACAGTTTGACCGTGATATCGATCGCTTCTTAGTTTGGTTTGAAACTGAAATATTAGGGAATAAAGATAAAGACAAAGAGATTTATAAAATGTTTCTAGATATTTGTTTATTATTCTTCCGTGATGTTGTATCGTTAAAAAGTGAACAAAGTGGTTGGTTTGGAAAAGAAGTAAAGCGTGTTGCGGAAAAGAAGTATGCAATTGATAGAATATTATTAATATTATTAGAGAGTAAAGATAAATGTAATCGAGCTTATAACTTACAATTATTAATAGAACAAATGATTTACCAAATAAAGGAGGTCTTGTAGATGGAAGAAGAAGTAAAAATTACAGAAGAAGTTGAACAAACTTATACTGAACAACATTTTGAACATGTTGTATCAATACGATTTAGAAACGGTAATAAATGTTATTCATTTGGAACAAATGATACAACGATTGAATATGGAGACTATGTTGTTGTAGAAACTGCAAGGGGAACTGAAATGGGTGAAGTAGTTAGCTCACTTCGCGAAATCGAAACGGTTCAAATTAACACACCACTAAAACCAGTTCTTCGCAAAGCAACAAAAGAAGATCGTGATACATATGCAGAAAACATTCAATTATCAAAAGAGGCACATGAATTTTGCCAAAAAGAAATTGAAGAATTAAAGTTAGATATGAATTTAATTAGTGCAGAATATACACTAGATCGCAGCAAAGTTTTATTTGTTTATGTTGCTGATGAACGTGTAGATTTTAGAGAATTACTAAAACGTTTAGCAAGTGGACTTCATTGTCGAATTGAATTAAGACAAATTGGTTCTCGTGATAAAGCTAAGATTATTGGTGGAATTGGACCATGCGGTATGGAAACTTGTTGTTCACGTTTCATGGATGAATTTGATGTTGTTTCAATCAATATGGCAAAAAATCAATTGCTTGCGCTCAATGTACAAAAATTGTCAGGGCAATGTGGCAAATTGATGTGTTGCTTAAAATTTGAAGATGAAGCATACAAGGAACTAAGACAAGGTTTACCTAAACTAAATGCTCAAGTTGAATATGAAGGGAATACATACCGTGTTACTTCAATGAATGTCATTTCTAAACAAGCAAAGCTTGAAAATAGAGAATCTGTTCAATTCATTACATTAGATGAATTAATCACAAAAGCAAAAGTAAAAAAAGTTGAACAAAATCAACCGAAGAAGGGGGCTGAATAGCCTTGGTACATCGTCAAAAAAGCTTTGAAAATGAAAAGCCAACATGTTATTTAGTGCCTACACCAATAGGTAACTTAGAAGAAATGACACCACGGGCTGTTGAAATATTGAAAACAGTAGATGTGATTGCGTGTGAAGATACTCGTAATTCATTAAAAATATTTCAACATTTTGATATTCATACACGTTATATTCAACACCATAACTTCAATGAACAAGAATCAACCAAAGGAATTATGCAATTATTGTCACAAGGAAAAAACATTGCGATAATCTCAGATGCAGGCTATCCATGTATTAGTGACCCTGGTCAAGTACTTGTTAGTCAAGCAATTGCGATGGGCTACAATGTAGTTCCTTTATCTGGTTGTAATGCGATGTTGAATGCGTTGGTTGCATCTGGTTTACCAACTCAGCCATTCACGTATATTGGTTTTCTTCCTGCAAGTACAAATGATTGCATTAAGGAACTGAATAAGATTAAAGAATTACCAACAACACTTGTATTTTATGAAGCACCACACCGTATTGAGAAAATGTTAAAAAATGTATTGGAAGTTTTTGGTGATCGTAAGATATGTGTAGCACGAGAACTAACAAAGAAACATGAAGAGTTTATTCGTGGACTTTGTAGTGAAGTAATTGAAGAAGTCAAAGAAATTAAAGGTGAAATTGTTGTCGTCGTTGAAGGCTGCAACAAGGATTTAAAACCAGCTATTGATATGGGTGAAATTGCTTTCCTTGTTGAACAAGAAATCGCAAGTGGATTGAGTAAATCAGATGCGATTAAATCAGTCGCAAAGAAAACAGGAATGTCAAAAAATGAAATATACAATTATATTCATCAAAATTAAGACCTTCGGGTCTTTTTTAATAGCTCAATTGACATAACAAATCTACTCTTGTAGACTGATAGAGAAGTAATGGTTAGACATTAGAGGTACTTATGAAATTGAGATCAATATTAATTAGTATCTTATTGATTATCTTACTCATCTTGATTATTGTGGTGAGTTTTGAATTTATTCCAAGATTTATGTAGGAAGAATTCTTTTGAGGGTAAATATTCTTCTATTTTCAATGGGTTAATCCTCTTAAAATAAGTTAAAATAGAAATATAGTTTTATGGAGGTAACTTATGTGGGGTTTGATTGCGACATGGAGAATGTCAAAAGATGGTGTTGAAAAAGGAATTGAAATTCTTAAGAATAATGGAAAAGCTGGAGATGCAATTGAAACAGCGATAAAAGAAGTTGAAAATTATGCATTGTTTAAATCAGTTGGGTTTGGTGGTCTACCAAATGAGGAAATGGAAGTAGAATTAGATGCAGCCTACATGGATGGAGATACCCTTGATGTTGGCGCTATTATGGCAATCAAAGATTTTGCGAATCCAATTAGTATCGCAAAAGAATTAAGCAAAGAAAAAGTAAATTGTGTTCTTGTATCATCAGGAGCAGAAAAATATGCCCAAAAAGCAGGATTTGAACGCAAAAACATGTTAACAAATCGGGCTAAAGCTTTTTACAATGAAAAGAAACATCTCATAGATAAAGATGATTTAAAAGCTTACGATGGACACGATACAGTGGGTATGGTTTGTCTAGACAGTTCTAATACACTTGTAGCTGCAACAAGTACGAGTGGTCTATTTATGAAGAAAAAAGGTCGGATAGGTGATTCACCACTAATTGGTTCAGGTTTTTATGCAGATTCCAATGTTGGTGGTGCAACTGCAACTGGTTTGGGTGAAGACTTGATGAAGGGATGCATTTCATATGAAATAGTTCGTCTTATGAAAGCGGGTTATCATCCGCAAGAAGCATGTGAAAAAGCAGTGTTTGATTTGGATCGTGAACTTAAATTAAGAAGAAAACAAGCTGGAGATTTATCGGTTGTAGCGATGAACAAAAAAGGTGAATGGGGAGCAGCAACCAATATCAATGAATTTTCATGTGTTGTACAGACTGAAAAAGAAGGTTTACAAGTTTATGTCATAAGAAACAAAGAGGGCAAGATTGATAAACAACAAGCTACAGATGCTTGGACAGAAGAATATATGAAGAATGAAATTGGTTATGTAGATGAAGAGAAATGGAGCAAATAAATGACGATAGTAGAAATATGCTGTGGTAGTGTTGAAGATTGTATTGCAGCAGCGCACGGTGGTGCAAATAGAGTAGAACTTAATAGTGCACTCCATATGGGTGGCTTAACGCCAAGTGTTGCGAGTTTAAGACTTGCTAAACAATATACAAATATACCAATTGTAACAATGGTACGACCACGTTCAGCTGGTTTTTGTTATAGTCATACGGATATAGAAACAATGCTCTTAGATGCTAAAATATTATTGGAAAATGGGGCGGATGGAATTGCCTTTGGATTTCTACATGAAAATGGTTCTATTGATATTGAAAATACAAAGGCAATGATTAAATTGATCAAGTCTTTTGGAGAAGAGAAAGAAGCAGTACTTCATCGAGCTTTTGATTGTGTATCAGATCCGTATGAAACTATTGAACAATGTATTGAGTTAAAAATTGATCGTATCCTTACAAGTGGATTAGAAAATAAAGCAACAGAAGGTAAAGACCTAATTAAAACACTAATTGAAGAGTATGGAAATGAAATTGAGATTCTTGCAGGAAGTGGAATTAATGAAACTAATGTGAAAGAGTTTATTGAGTATACAGGAGTGAAGCAAATTCATTCATCATGTAAAGAATGGTTAATTGATAAAACAACAACAATGAATAATGTGAGTTATGCATACCATGAAAAATATGATTATGAAATTGTTAGTGAAGAAAAAGTAAAAAAATTAATAGATCAATGTAAATAGACTTTTAAAAGTCTATTTTTAATTTGTATAGGTGATAAAAGATGAATTTTATAATTTGCTTGTGTTAATGGTAACTAGTTACTATAATATAAGTAACATGTTACTGTTATAGAGGTGAATTCATGGATATTAAGGATTTAAGTAAGAAGCATTCAAATACACGTGAGAATCAAATCAAAGGAATTTTCGCTAATCTTTTTTTAGTGCAAAATCGTCTTCAAACGGAATTTGATAATAAGATGGATGTAATAACATTAAAACAATTTATGTTGTTGATTATGATTAAACAATCTTACGAGTTTAAAGAAGAAATAACTCTAACAAAGTTAGGTTCTTTATTGGGGTGTTCACGACAAAATGTTAAGAAACTTGCACTCCAACTGGAACAAAAGAAATTTATTAAGATAATACCAAGTAAAGTAGATAGTCGTGCAAGTAGTATTCAACCCTTGAATTTATTGCATAAATATTTTAAAGAAAGAAATGAAGAGAACATGAAAATGTTAAGTGTTATTTTTAGTAAATATACCGATAAAGAAATTGGTAAATTTTACAACTTATTAGACAAACTTCATGAAGGGGTAGAAGAATTTGAAGACTATGAAAAAGATTAAATACATTTTGTTTGGAATCATGTGTTTTATTGCCCTTGTAATTATCACAACTTCTATTCTTGCTAATCAAAGCATTAAAGAGATACATATCAACAATGTTGATTTGTCAAAGATTGAGGATGGAACATATTTAGGTGAGTATTCTAATTCTCCAGTAAAAGCCCGTGTTGAAGTAAATGTGGTTAACCACAAAATAACTGAAATCAATTTATTAGAACATGTTTATGCATTAGGTGAAAAAGGTGAAGTAGTACTTCAAGAAATAATAGCCAAACAAACATTAGAAGTGGACATGAAAACAGGAGCAACAGTTAGTAGTATGACAATTGTAAAGGCAATTGAGAATGCCTTAGAAGGAGAAAAATGAAACAAGGAATTGTAATATATGGATCACATTATGGAGCGACAGAACAGTACGCAAGAGAAATTGCAAAACAAACAGGATTTGAATGCATACAATTTCAAGATATAAAAAGTTTAGAAAACTATGACACAATTGTTATTGGTGGTGGACATTATGCTGGTGGAATTACAGGGTTAGAAAAAACAATGCAAAAACTTCCTAGCCAGCCAGTTGATGTATATATCTATAGTGTAGGGTTATCAAGTAAGACGAAAGAAAACCTTGAAAAAGTAAATGAAGCGGTAAGAAAAATAGTGCCTGAAGAAAAAGTAGAGGATAGTCATGTTTTCTACTATCGTGGAGGTATGGATATGAAAAAACTTAGTTTTATACATAAAACAATGATGAGAATGATGATTGGAATGATTAAGAAAAAACCAGAGAATGAACTAACAAGTGATGACCAGGGGGTAATTGACCTTCCTAATAAAGCAGTTGATTTTGTTGATGTTACACAAGTAAATGACTTGGTAAGAATGATTAAGGGATAGCGATATTCCTTTTTTAGTAGGAATTTTATAAGAACTATAATAAAAAGCAAATATTAAATAAAAATTATAGATTTCCTATTGCAAAAGGATAAAATCGTGCTACAATGATAATGGTTATCAATAAGGGGGTGAGTACTATGATCTATAGACATACCAAACAACGTCAAGAAGTATTGGATGTTATCCGTGGAGTTAACCATCATATGACTGCAGATGAAGTCTACCAAGAAGTAATTAAGAAGAATCCTAATGTAGGAATTGCGACAGTTTATCGTAATCTTAATCGTCTTGTAGAATTAGAAGTAATTAGTCGTATTGTGGATAAAGACATAAGCTATTTCGATGGCAATGGTGAACCACACCATCATTTACGATGTGTACGATGTGGAAAATACCAAGATGCGCCCTTAGAATACAATTCTAAATTGGATAAGCAAATGGTTGAAGCAAACGATATC
>NZ_JAVXGL010000047.1:0-7493 GCF_036657415.1 Anaerorhabdus sp.
CAATCTCTTTTTCTTTTTATACAAGATGGTATAAAAGTGATGGTGAGTGAGTTTAAATTAGAACTGAACGATGTTATAGTAAGTGTACTAAGATAAGTAGTTCAAAAAGGAAAAGAGAGGACCGTTAATCCTCTCTTTCTTTTCGCTACATACTGGAATGTGACTACCTAATCCTTATCTTGGCTCTTTAGTAAATAAAGTAGGATTAGAACTAAAATTAAGTAGTTCATCTTTTTTATGTCTTTCATCACAAGCCAGCCGATAGCGTTCCTATTAAGAAGTGTCATTGGGCACCTCCTAAACATTTATAGTCAATGAATTCTGTTTTCCTAAAATTAATCAATTATTATTTTATAGTTATTATTCTTTTTGAATTTAAAATATAAGTTAACATATGATTTTATGATAGGTGTAAACATTGTATATATAGTGAACAAAAATAAAACTTGTCTTTTAACTTCGAAAAGTTATGATAGACTTGTATAAGAATAAGGGGAGATATCATGGATAATAAATTATATGCATTGATGAATTTACTCTGCAAAAATACTTATCTAACTTTAAAAGAGATTGAGCAACAAACTTCATGTACAAGAAGGCAGGTTTTATACCGTCTTGATAAAATTAATCAAGAACTTATGAGTGCGAAGATAGAAAAAATAGAAGTACTTCAATCTGCGATTACAATAACACAAGAGATACGTAACAAGTTGAACTCACTTATTCTAGACAACACAGAAAAAGATTATTTTTTGTCTTCAAGAGAACGACAACTTACAATGTATCTTTTAATGTTTATAGAACTGCCATATCTTTCATTGAATCATTTTATAGATAGTTTAAAAGTATCAAAATCAACAGTTTTAAATGAGTTGAAAGAATTAGAGTTAATGTGCAAAGAATATAGTATCGAAGTACGTTATGATCGTAATCGTGGATATTTTATTTATGGGAAAGAATTAGATTTGAGAAGGTTTATGATGATAGAAGTTATTGAAACTTTCTCGAAAGAAAATAATGGGAAATTTTTTGACTTGTTTATTGAAGAAAATCATTTGGATATTTTTCAGTATTCTAAATTAGTAATTGATGAGTTGTCAAAAAAACATGGAATGGAATTTGTAGAAGATCGCCTCGGTGAATTTATTTACATCTTTATTTTTTTGAAAGCAAGAATTGTGAATTGCAGAAACAGTGATATTTTTAAAAGTGATATTGATCATTCAACAATAGAGTTAATGAAAACGACTAAAGAGTATGCCTTTGTTTGTGACTTGATTTTGAATTATAAACAAAGTGATTGTATCGCTCAAAGTGAAATATTATATTTAACAGCATGGATACTTGGTCTATCAGTAGGGAATCCAGAAGAAGATACTACGGATTGTCTAACAATTGCGAATATAGTAGAAAGATTAATGTATCGCTTTGAAATCTTAAGTGGTGTTCAATATAAAAATAGTGAAGATATATTTAGAAAGTTATATTGTCATTTAAGACCAACATATTATCGCTTGTTGTATCATCTTCCAATTGTGAATCCGTTAAAAGAAAAGGTGAAGCAAGAACATTTTAAATTATATACATTGGTATTGGAGACAGTAAAACCACTAGAAGCTTTATTTGGTCATCCAATTCCAGAAGATGAAGTTGCTTACTTAACAATGCATTTTGGTGCTATTTACGCAAATCGCGCAATGGTAAAAATAGGAAATCAAAAAGTAGGACTAATCATTTGTAGTAATGGATTAGGAAGTTCGGCAATTCTTTATTCTGAATTAACTTCGTTGTTACCAGAAATACATTTCCTAAAACCTTTAGAAAGCAACAACTTAAAGAATGTTGAAGAAGAGTATGATATTGTTTTTTCAACAACATTTATTGATGAAGATGCATTAAATGGAAAACCAATTATTTATGTTCGTCCAGTTATGAATATGCAAGAAAGATATCAAGTGGTTCGCGAAGTTTGTATGAAACTAAAAAATACTTTTAGTAATATTCCTAATATTGAACAAATAATAAGCATTGTTAAAAAATACGGAACAGTTGAAAATGAAATAGGATTATCCAACGACTTGATTACTTATTTTTCTATGACGGAGTATTATGAAGAAAAGAAAGAAAATTTAAAATTATCCGAAATGGCAGATCCTCATTTAATGAATATACAATTAGATGCAGTTGATTGGGAACAAGCAATTAGAATGAGTGGAGAAAAACTTGTAGAACATAATTATGCAACTGAAGGGTACATTCAAGAAGTAATTGCCACAACTAAAATAAATGGACCTTTCTATGTAATAACAACAAACATTGCACTTCCACATGTAAAGACAGAGTACGGTGCACTTAAAATTGGACTTGGAATTACAACACTTAAAACTCCAATTTATTTTGGTGCGAAAGATTTAGATCCAGTAAAATATATTTTCTTTTTGACAGCTTTAGATAATGAAACGCATCTCAATGCATTAAGTGAATTAGTTGCACTGTTTAATGAAAAAGAGTTTTATGAAACATTGGATAATGCAAAGATTCCGCAGGAAATAAGTGATTATATCCTCAACTATGAATTAAATAAACTGTCTAAATAAGTGACAGTTTATTTTTTGTTTAGGTAGGGTAACAAATGTTGGACTCAATAAAGATTGTTGTTATTGAGGATTACGAATAAGATGTAGTTGTAAAAGAAAAAGGGGTGAGAAAAAATGCTAAAAGACATGGTGAGTGAAAATCTAATCAATTTAAAAATTGAAGCAACTGATTGGCAAGATGCTATACGTAAAGCAGCTAAGCCATTAGTAGATGCAAACAAAATCAAGGAATCCTATGTTGATGGAATTATACGCGCGGTACATGAAATGGGGCCTTACTTTGTTTTGACAAAACATGTAGCGTTGGCTCATTCTAGACCGGAAGATGGAGTAATTGAAGGCGCCATTGGAATCGCTACTCTTGCAACACCAATTGAGTTTGGTAATCAAGATAACGATCCAGTAAAATACATATTCACGCTATCTGCGGTTGATAACAATGCACATCTATCTGCTTTGAGTGATTTAGCGGGATTATTAGAACAACAAGAATTCTATGATCTATTAGATCAATCAAAATGTCCAAAAGAAATACTCGATTATATTAATCAATTATAGGAGGAAGAAACATGTATAAAGGATTAGTTGCATGTCGTGCTGGTATGGGTTCTAGCATGTTGCTTAAGATTAAAGTGGAACAAGTTATCAGTGAACAAAAAATGGATTTACAAGTTGAACATGGAAACTTAGATTCTCTTGTAGGGTTTAATGGAGATGTTGTAATCACTATGGAAGATGTTGCGCATGAAATTGCAAATCAAGTTCCATATGCAATTGGTATACGTAATATCATGGATAAAGAAGAAATCAAAGCTAAGCTTGATGAATTCTTTAACTCAAAAAAATAAATAAATAGGAGGATAGAAAATGTTAGATGCAATCTTAGCGCAAACGCGCAATACTGCACTTATCGTAGGGATAATCGCTTTAGTTGGGTTACTACTACAAAGAAAGCCAGCAACAGATGTAATTTCAGGAACAGCTAAAACAATTATGGGATTTATGATTTTCAATATTGGTTCAAGTTTTATTGGAACAATCGTTGGAAACTTCACAACGTTATTTAATACAGGATTTGGTATTCAAGGTGTAACAACGCAAGTAGAAGTTGCGACTGCAATGGCACTTGATACTTATGGTACAGAAGTAGCTTTAGTTTTGTTAGTAGGATTTGCAGCCAACTTATTGTTTGCTAAATTCACACCGTTTAAAGCAATCTTCTTAACTGGACAACACTTCTTATACTTTGCATGTGTATTAGCATTAGTATTTATTGCATTTGATTTACCATCAGTAGTAACAATCATTGGTGGAGGTATTATCTTAGGATTCTGTGGAGCAGCACTTCCTACATTATGTCAACCATTCATGAATAAGATAACAGGTGATGACAAATTAGCAATGGGTCACTTCAACTGTATTGGATATGCAATCTCTGGATTGATTGGTAAATTATTTGCGAAATCAAATAAAGAAACTAAATCAGATTCTAGTAGTGTTAAATTACCAAAATTCTTCTCATTATTTAGAGATTTCATTTTCTCAATTGCAATCTTCATGGTTGTATTATTCTATATCGCTGTATTTGCTTGTGTAGCTACAGGAAATCTTGAAGCTGTAACAGCAATGTCAGGAAATGATTTATGGTTTGTATATCCATTATTACAAGGTTTACAATTCGCTGCAGGTATGAGCGTATTGATTTATGGGGTTCGTCAATTCATTGCAGAAATTACTGCAGCATTCGTTGCTATTTCTGAAAAATATATTCCTAACTCTAAACCAGCAGTTGACTGTCCAGCGATTTTCCCATTCGCTCCAACAGCAGTTGTTATTGGTTTCGTAGGCTCATTTGTTGGTGGTCTATTTGGAATGCTGTTAATGATTTTATTTAAGAGTCCAGTTATTATGA
Source organism: Anaerorhabdus sp. (assembly GCF_036657415.1). Taxonomy (NCBI): domain Bacteria; kingdom Bacillati; phylum Bacillota; class Erysipelotrichia; order Erysipelotrichales; family Erysipelotrichaceae; genus Anaerorhabdus; species Anaerorhabdus sp. The sequence continues at coordinate 4,510 of NZ_JAVXGL010000047.1, forward strand.
TTCCAGCTGCTGGTATTTGCTTCTTCTCTGGAGGTACTTGTGGAGTATTTGGAAATGCTTATGGTGGATGGAAAGGTGCACTTGCGGGGTCATTTGTCATCGGTATTGGATTGGTGGTATTACCATTACTTCTATATCCAGCATTTGCACAATTAGGTATTTCAGGTGCTAGTTTCCCTAACATCGATTACAACATTATTGGTACAGGAATTTACAACGTATTAAAAATATTTATTCAATAATTTAAGCAGATGAGAACAGGGAAAAATCTCTGTTCTCATTTTAAAAAGAGAGCTATATATGATTAAAGAAAAAATGAGCAATAACTATATCAAAGGATGTTTTATGAAAATTGTAGATAGTACAGCAATGGTTTTTCTAGCGAAAAATGCAAATCTTGATTTTCTATTTTATGACATGGAACATGCGATGTTTGATTTACAAACAATTCACAATTGTGCTTTACTGGCAAAATCAAATAACATTGGAATATTTGTAAGAGCACCTGAATGTAGTAAAGGATATGTATCAAGAATACTGGATGCCGGAGCTAATGCAATTATGGTGCCAATGGTTGAATCAAGAGAACAAGCAATAAAATTAAGAGATTGGTCAAAGTATCCGCCATTAGGAAATCGTGGTTATGCAGGAGGTGCAAACACAATGTATGCACCTAGTGGTAACCATGAAAATAACATGTTGAATCTTAATAAAGAAACAATAACAATTGCTCAAATAGAAACAGTGCAAGGTATCGCACATGTGGAAGAAATTGTCAGTGTTGATGGCATAGACGCAATCATTGTAGGACCAGCAGATTTATCAATTTCACTTGGAATACCAGATGGTAAAGATACAATAGAGCTTTATAAAAATATTAAAATTGTTCAAGATTGTTGTCGAAAATATCATAAAGCTTTTGGAATTATTGGAAAGTTAGAATTGCTGGAACAGTTTAAAGATTATTTACAAATTGCGATTTCAGCGATTGATACAAACTGTATTTTAGAAAGCTTAAATCGTTATAACAAAGAGTATGATCGACTATTGAAAAAGGAGATACATGATGGAAAATAAATTAGATAGTTTCTTAGATACAGTAAAAAATGAAATCTCTGAAAACATAGAAAATATAAATAAAGAAGACTTAAAAAAAGCAGTAGAAATTATTTTAATTAGTGAGAAAAATGGAGGAAGACTTCATGTGACAGGAATCGGAAAACCGGGTCATGTTGCAGGATATGTTGCATCACTTTTTTCAAGCACAGGAACACCAGCATATGAATTACATGGTACTGAAGCAGTTCATGGCTCAAGTGGTCAAGTGCGTTCAGGGGATGTTGTTATTGCTATATCAAATAGTGGAGAAACTACAGAACTGAAAGCAACAGTTGAAACATTACATAGAAATGGTGCACATATTATTAGTTGTACCGGAAACAAAAACTCATGGCTGTCAAAAAATTCTGAAGTGTGTTTACTTGCACATGTTGATAAAGAAGGAGATATATTGAACAAAGCACCGCGTGCTTCAATATTATCGGAAATCTTAGTATTACAATCATTGAGTGTATTACTCCAAGATGCTAAAAATTTAGATTTAAATCAATATGTTAAGTGGCATCCAGGTGGAAGTTTAGGCGAAAGTATACGTAAGATACAAGAAGGAGATAAATAAGATGGAATTCGAAGGAATCATTACCCCGATTGTTACTCCGTTTACGGATGATACTCAAATTATTGATTTAAATGAAACAAGAAAATTAGTAAATCGTTTAATTGAAAGAGGTGTACATGGATTATTTCCGCTAGGGACTAATGGTGAATTTCACGTACTTTCAGAAGAAGAGAAAATAGCATTTGCAAGGACAGTTATTGAAGAAACAAATCATCGTGTACCTGTCTATGTTGGAACAGGTGCAAATAGTACACAAGAAGTAATTCGTTTATCAAACATTATGAAAGATTTAGGAGCGGATGCAGTTTCTGTTGTAACCCCTTATTTCTTGATTCCTACAGATGAAGAAATTGTAAATCATTATAAAATGATTGCGAAAAATGTAGACTTACCAATTATTATTTATAACATTCCAAAATGTACAGGAATGAACTTATCGGCAGATATATTAAAGCAACTTGTCCATTGTCCAAATATTAAAGCAATAAAAGATAGTAGTGGTAATATGGATAATTTAAAATCATATATTGAGGCAGTAAAAGGAACAGATATTAAAGTATTAGTTGGATCTGATTCGGCAATTCTTAAAGGACTACAATTAGGTGCACATGGAGCTGTAGCGGGAACAAGCAATTGTATTACTAAAGAAATTTTAGGAATTTATAATAGTTATAAATCGAATGATTTAGAAAAAGCAAAAGTTTATCAAGATTCAATTGAACCGTATCGTGCAGTGCTAAAACTTGCGACAACACCAGCAATCATGAAAATGAGTGTAAGTCTTGATGGAAAGGGATGTAATGCAGGACCTGCTAGATATCCAGTGTCACCCTTAAACGATGAACAAATAGAGAAAGTTAAGGAAGTGATTGAATATTATCACAACTTGGTAATATAAGATGCGTAAAGCTGAAACCACAATGCGTATGTACAATACAGGAGCATTAGCGATTGTACGTGTAGAAACAATTGAAAGAGGATTAGAGATAACTGAAGGTTGTTTAAATGGTGGTATTGATGTATTGGAAATTAGTTATACATTGAATAATGCAGGTAAAGTTATTGAGGCAATCGCATCAAGATTTAAAAAAGATATTTGTGTGGGTGCTGGAACAGTACTTGATAGTGAAACTGCAAGGCATGCAATACTTTCAGGAGCCCAATTTATTATTGCGCCAAATTATGATGAAGGTGTCGCTAAGATGTGCAATCGTTACCAAATTCCTTACGCTCCAGGATGTACTTCATTAACAGAAGCAGTAAATGGTTTAACAATGGGTGCTTCATTTATTAAAGCATTCCCAGT
>NZ_JAVXGL010000047.1:7503-14640 GCF_036657415.1 Anaerorhabdus sp.
AATTATGTAAAGTATTTAAAACACCTCTTCCCAATATGCCAATTCTTGCAAGTGGCGGTATAACTTTAGCTAACTTACATGAATGGTTAGAAAATGGCGTTGATGTTTGTGGATTTGGTGGATTATTAACTAAAGGTACAAAAGAAGAAATAGCTGAAAATGCTAAAGCAATTAGAGAAATAATATCTAAGTATAGAAATAAGTGAAACGTTGAGAGGCGTTTTACTTTTTAGATTGTAGTTTTGAAGCGGTATGATAAAATATAATTAGTTAAATACACCAATCATTTACATCCAAAAAACAATTCATAATTCTAATAATCTGGTATGTTCATGTGAGGATTACAAATATGATTAAGTCTATTTATAGTATTAAGAGAAATTCAAAGTTAATTGGGAAATGGGTTTTAACTTTTTTATTAAGTATCATCATGATATGTTTTTCATTATTTCCAAGCTATGCAACAGCTGAGAATACCAACCGTGTAGTACGTGTTGGCTTTTTTGCGTTTGAAGGATATCATGAAACGGATGAACATAATCAAAGAAGTGGCTATGGATATGAATATTTACATGAAATGGCGAAATATACAGACTGGGAATTTGAATATGTCGAGGGGACATGGGAAGAATGCCAAGAAATGTTAAAAAATGGTGAGATTGATTTATTAACGTCGGCACAATATAGTGAGGCTAGAGATGAAGTATTTGATTTCTCATCTACATCTATGGGAACAAGCTATGCCCAACTTACCGTTTCATCTGATAATACTTCCTTGCGTAGAAATGATTATCCACAGTTTAATGGTATTCGAATAGGCTTGCTTCAAGGGAATAGTCGCAATGATAGATTAGCTGAATTTGCAGTGGAAAAAGGATTTACTTATACCCCTGTTATGTATAACACACAAGAAGAGCTAGAAAATGCGTTAAAAGCAAAAGAAGTGGATGCGGTTCTTACTAGTAGTTTACGTAAATTAAAAAATGAATCTATTATTGCCCAATTTGCACCATCACCTTTTTATGCCATCGTTAAAGAAGGAAATACAGAATTATTAGCAGAAGTAAATATGGCATTAGAAACTATAGAAATGAATAATCCAGCATTAAAATATAATCTATATCAAGAATTCTATCGTAATGATTCGGATAATACATTTGAATTAACACGAGAAGAAAAAGAATATTTGGAAACAAATCCTAAAATTCGTGCTGTTATTAGACCGGATGTGGCACCTATATCTTATTGGGAAAATGGTGAGTTTAAAGGAATATCCGCTGATTTAATGAAATATCTTTTAGAAGATTTAAATATTGAAATTGAATATATTGCGACAGATTCATTAGCAGAAAGTTATGAAATGCTTCAAAATGGGCAAGCAGATATTGCGTGTTTATTTGAGAGTGATTATAACTTGGCTGAAAAATATCGAATGCGTATTACATCTTCGTATTTAGAAACAAACTATAGTTTGCTTTCACGTCAAAATACCAATCCAAATGCTCAAGAAAATCATACAATTGCGATTGTCGCAGGAGGAATGACTGAAGCAAATTATTTAGAATCGCATTATCCTAATGCATTACAAGTCCCTGTGAAATCAACAGGAGATGCAATTAAAGCTGTTGCAAATGGTGAAGCAGACTTTGCATTAGTAAATGTTTATTCGGCAGAAAAGGCATTGGTAACTTATCAAAATTTACGTGCTAGTTTTATAAATGACGAGGAACAACAATTTTCTATTGGAGTATCTCAAACGGTAGATGCACGATTATTTTCAATCCTTGATAAAAAAATAAATAGTATTAATAGTCAAACATTCAATGATATTCTTTCTCGACATACAATGTTTCAACAATCACCAATGACACTTGCTAATTACTTTAGACAGCACCCGATTGAATTTATGGCTGTTAGCGTCACAGTCTTTGCGGTTATCATAGGTATCTTAGTGTATATAGCTATAATCAATAGGAGACATGCTAAAAAAATGTTTGATCTTGCGTATGTAGATAAACTTACAAATCTATGGAATATAAATGGATTCTTATATCATGGCAAATCACTGCTTTCAAAAAATAGTAAAGACAACTATGCAGTGGCTGCAATTGATTTATCAAACTTCTCAAGTATAAATGAGGAGTATGGACGTGACGTTGGGGATAAAGTTCTAGAAGGTTTGGGAGGGATTCTCAATCGTTTTAACAACGATCAAACAGTTGTTGCACATAATGATGCAGATCATTACTTAATGCTAATTAACTATAAGGATCAAGAGGACATCAATACAACATTAATGGCAATAATTAAAATGATATCTTCATACACAATTGAAAATCTTATACTACAATTTCATGCGTTTGTTGGGGTAGGCTTTGTACAACAGCAAAATGATGCATTGCTTCATGCGATAGATCATGCTGGAATAGCACGAAATAACTGCTCAATAGACAGACCGATTGTATATATGGATAAAGAACTACAAAGTAGAATAGCGCGAGAAAAAGAAATACGTGATCATGTTGAATCTGGGCTTAGTAATGGAGAATTCCAAGTCTACTACCAACCCAAGGTAGATATGTCAACAAAACGAATCGTCGGTGCTGAAGGATTGATTAGATGGAATCACAGTAAACTAGGATTCTTAAATCCAGCAGAATTTTTGCCGATAATTGAGCAAAGTGGGCTAATTACAGAAATAGATTTCTTTGTTTTGGAGCAAGCATGCAAACTGATTTGTAAATGGATTGATGCTGGACAAGAGCCAATTATCATATCGGTTAATCAATCACGTACACACTTCTTAAAGAGCAATTACATTGAACGTCTTCAAAACATGATTATCAAATATAATATTCCACCTAACTTCATCGAATTAGAAATTACAGAAACCCTATTTGGACAGGAAACGATATCTAATGAAATCATTAGGAAAATAAAGAATATTGGATTGTTAATATCTATTGATGATTTTGGATCTGGATATTCATCTCTACATCTATTACATCAAATTTCGGTAGATATCCTAAAAATAGATAAAGGATTATTGGATGAAAGTGATAAGGAAGAAAAAGTCCGTAATATCATTCATAGAGTTGTTCAAATTGCGACTGATTTAAATGTAGAAGTTATTTGTGAAGGGGTTGAAACTATAGAACAAATGGAATTCTTATTAGGAATTGATTGTAAATATGCACAAGGATTCTTATTTAGTAAACCATTACCTCAAGCAGAATTTGAATTACTCATTCAAAAAGGATTATGTGTAGAATAATTAAATATGAAAAGAAGTTTATAATGCAAACTTCTTTTTTTTGTTATTCAATTGCTTGCGAAAATCTCTAGGTGACATATGATAAAAAGATTTAAAGCTGTTAGAGAAAGCATAGACTGATGAATATCCGTATTGGTTTGCTATCTCACTAATTGATTTACTACTTTGTAATAAATCCACTTCAATTTTATTTAAACGATAAGTGGTAATAAATTGCTTAGGAGAACTATTGAGATATGAAGTGAAACATCGATATAAATAACTTTGCGATAGTGCACAGTGTTCACATAAATCTTCAACGGTTACATTTTTATAAGGATTATCATCTAAATAGCCAATACATTTTAAAACAGTCTTTTCTTCGCTATATTGATGGCGATACTCACTGTGTGTGCTTACGATATCACTTTGAATTACTTTTAATAATTTCAACATACAATTATCAATTAATATTTTGATTGATTGATAAGTAAGTTGTTCCTTTTTGAGAAAGTCATTATATTTATCTTCAATAAATTTCAACGTGAAATCAGATAAGAAGGTGGAAATGCATTGAACCTGTTGAAGCTTAAATAATTCAATAAATTCAGCACGTTGTTGTAAAGGTAGGTCAAAGTAAATTGTATAGAAAGTTACTGGTTCCGGTGATATACATTCTATTGTATGTAGAAGTGAAGGAGGAACTAACAGAATAGATTTGGGGCCTAATTCATAAGAAATGCTGTTGCATAAAACTTTAATAGAACCGGTAATTAAGAATGAGATTTTGAAATGCGTCAAAATATCATTTTTTAATAAACTTTTTTGGTTATGTAACGCATAAAAGAAAAAGATGGGCGAAAAATTAAATTTACTTAATAAATCGCTAAGTGGGTCTTTTTGGATTAAATAGTTTGTAGGTAATGATTTTTTCATAATGTTCTCACTTGACTTGTTTATGTATATTTTAACCTATTTTAGTTATGAAATCATTAAAAAATGACATGTTTTACACATTGTGAAATTATTGATAAATAGTAAAATAAAGACGAGGTGATAATGTGAAAAAATTAATTAACAAAGTATTGGTGCTTTTATTAGCATTAGGAATGATTTCAGGGTGTACAACAACGCCAAAAACAGAAAGTCAACCGACACCAGAAATTACTGCAGATGAAACAAAAACTGCTGATGTAATTATTGTTGGTGCAGGAGGAGCAGGGTTAGCAGCAGCACTCAGTGCAGTTGAAAATGGTGCTAAATCAGTAATTATTCTCGAGAAGACAGGAACAACAGGGGGAGCTTTAAACTATACTTCAGGCTCAATGTCAGGAGCTAACACAATTATTCAAAAAGAAGATGGGATTGAAGATACAGTGGATTCTTATGTTGCTGACATCATGAAAAATGGTGCTGGTAAAGGGGATGAAGAATTAATTCGAGTATATGCTGAAAAAGATATAGAAATGATTCAATGGCTTTGGGATAATGGCTTAAAAGATAATACATTTAGTACTGACAAAGAGGAACGTCGTTCAGTATTTGCACCAGAGCATGCGTTGTATTCAGTTCAAAGAACATATAAAGCAAGACCTGATGATCCTAAAACTTATAAATCAGCAGCCCATGAAGTTTTAGATACTCAGGTGAAAAAGTATGATCAAATAACAATTGATTTCATGACAGAAGCAACACAACTAATCGCAAATGATAAAGGACAAGTAGTATCTGTTCTTGCAACAAATAATGAAACACATAAAACAATAAAATATGAAGCTACTAAAGGAATCATAATGGCAACAGGGGGATACTCTGGTAATAACAAGCTAATGGGAGCTTTTGCAGAAAATGGTTCAAATTACTTAGCTGGAGGATCTAAAGGATCAGATGGTTACGGTATTTACATGATGCAACAAGTTGGTGGTTATGTTAATGATGAAACAATGGCTTATATTCCAACATTCCCAATGGGATTAGAGGGTCCAAATCAAACAGGTGCAATTGCACCAACATATACTTGGAAAACAGGTGGTATTTGTGTTAATCAAAATGGCGAACGCTTTGTTGATGAAACAGAAGCACGTGTCGAAGTTCGAGAAGTTGCGTTAGAAGAACAACCAGGTGCTGTTCAATATGACATCTTTACAGATAAAATCATTGAAGATTTAAATGCTGCAGGAGCTGCAACGATGTGGAATTACTTCTATGCAGAAGAAGGTCTTCCTGGTTATTCTAAAGTAAGTAAAGCATCTTCAATTGAAGAATTGGCAGATATGATTGGAGTACCAGCTGAAACATTATCAAAGACTGTTGAAGACTATAATGCGGCAGTTGATTCAAAAGGTACAGATTCATTAGGAAGAAAATATGATGGGGAAGTAAATGCATATAATCTTGCGGTAAACAAGATTGAGGGAGAAACATATTATGCAGTGCCATTAAAAGCACTTGTGGTTATTACACTTGGTGGAGTAACTGCAAACAAAGATATGCAAGTACTTGATGCAGAAGGCAATGCAATTCCAGGTTTATATGCTGCCGGAGAAGTAGTTGGTGGAATTTGGGGTCAATTTGCATCAGGTGGTACAGGCGTTATGGGTCCAATTGTATTTGGAAATATCGCAGGTGAAAAAATTATGACCAACACATTAGCAGAAGGATATACGGTTAAACCAGCAACGAATATGTTAGATATCAATTTCTTTACAAAAGAAGAAGTTAAAATTGAATTTGATATGAACCAATCATTAAATGATGGTGAATATCAATCAGTTGTTGATGGACAATATGGCGAAATGAAAGTTCAAGTAACAATCACTGATGGAAAAATTAGTGATGTGAAAATAGTAAGCAATAATGAAACAGAAGAAATTGCATCAGGTGCATTAAAGATGATTCCTGAAAAAATTGTTGAATCAAATAGTGTAGAAGTAGATGTAATCTCAGGAGCAACATTAACAACAAATCGCATTCGCACAGCAGTCGTAGATTGTTTGAATCAAGCAAAAAAATAGGAGAAAGAAATGAAAAAAATTGTTTGTATTTGCCTTTCGGCATTATGTTTAATAGGATGTTCATCAACACCAAAAGCAACACCAGAACCAACAACAACACCGGATGCATTTACAAGTGCATCTACAAATAACTTCTATGAAGCGAGTTCATGGACAGGTGATCAACTAATTGAAGCTATAAAAAATCGTAGTGGCTCTTGGACAATTGCAACAGTTAATCCAGATAATACACCAAACTTAGCAGTAGCGGTATTTGGTATGTTAGATGATACTACATTAGTATTAAACTTAGCACCTAATCAAACAGGTGAAAACATTGTAAGAACAAAAGAAGCAGTTGCAATTATTTATCAATATACTAATAATCAAGAAATTGAAAAGACACTCAGAAACCAAGGAGCAAAGTTGAAACTTGCATTAGTATCAGAAGAAGAATTTAAAAAGTATCAAGATGCTAATCCTGATACGGTTACTGAAACATCATTAGTACTAAAAATCGTGGAAGTTCTTCCTCTTGGTTAAGCGTCGAAAGACGCTTTTCTTTTTGTTTATAAGATGAAGCCAAGTAGGATAGTGATAAGTATAATAACAGGAGCAGGAACTTTCTTATAGAATAAAAGTCCTAGTGAAAATAAAACAACCAGTAGATTTGTAATAGAATTTACATGTTGGAGAATCAAAGCGATTGCAGTAGAAAGTAAAAGACCACTTGCGACTGCATTGATTCCTTTTAATGCAATTTTTATAGCTTTAACTTGGCGAAGATCATGCCAAATGGGATAGATAAAGTAAATTAATAAGATACCAGGTAAAAATATGGCAAGACCACTGATTATACCTGCAAAAGCCTGTGTTATTACTCCTAAATTT
>NZ_JAVXGL010000048.1:0-14368 GCF_036657415.1 Anaerorhabdus sp.
AATAGCCCTTATAGGGTTAAGTCAGAACCACGTGTTTTACACGTGGAAGCTATTTTGAGGAATGTAATTAAAATAACTGTTACACTACAATAGATTACCTCAGTTAAACCATTAATACTTCCATAGATCATAAAAATAACAAAGCATAAACCAAACATACATAGATAAATATTTAAAATAACCCTAAAGAGACGGGGTTTTATTATATAAGCTTGGATATAAATTTGTAGTAAAGCATAATTATAAAGAATAAAAGCTAGATAACCAGAAACAACATGAAGAAAACCTAATAAACTATCACCTTTAGGATAAGGAATTACCGTTGAAATAAATAAAATGATAAAGGTAATTGGCAAAATAGATACAGACTTGATTTTCAATGTTGTATAAATTGAATAAAGCAAACCAAAATGCGTAATAATTGAAACAATTGCCCAAATAGTAAAACTAACTTTGGTAGCAGGTTGATTAGCAAGGTACGTAAAATTTTGTAAAGTTAAACTAGTAAGTGTACCTAAATAAAGGGTAAGCAAAGGTACAATAAAAAAGCCACTTAAAAGAAGTAGTGTAGAAAAAATCTTATTTTGTTTTCGCTCATTTGATTTTTGCATGCTACAATTGTAACATGAATGTCGATTTTGGGAGGAATGAATATGGAGAAAATTATTGTAGGATACCAAGGTGAACATGGTACTTTTAGTGAAATTGCAGTCCATCATTATTATGCAAATGAGCAATTTGAAGCTAGAAATTATACAAACTTCATTGATATACTAAATGACCTAGAAAGCGGTAAAATTGATACTGCATTATTACCCGTTGAAAATAGTACAACAGGAATTATCTATCGTACCTATGATTTATTAAAAGATCGAGATGTTTTTGCGATTGGAGAAATAAATGTTAGAATCATGGAAAATTTAATTGGAATTCCAAGTTCTTCAATAACAATGATTGAAGAAGTTTATAGTCATCCGGAAGCTTTAAGTCAATGCCAAGGTTTTTTTCTAAAATATCCGAATATGAAGGCGATTCCTTATCAAGATACAGCAAAAAGCGTAGAGTTTATCAAAACATGTAATGACCCTAAGAAGGGAGCACTTGCAAGTTATTTAGCAGCTGAATATTATGATTGTCCAATTCTTGAAAAGAATGTGAATGATAATGAATTAAATACCACACGGTTTTTATGTGTTTGTAAAGGACAACGTATTGTTGAGCATGCGAATAAGATTAGTATGTATTTTGTTGTCAATCATCAACCAGGAACTTTATATGAAGTGATAAAAATATTCGCAGAAAACCACATCAATATGTTAAAATTAGAGTCTAGACCACTAAAGGGACGTTTATTTGAATATTGTTTCTACATTGATTTTGATGGAAGTTTAGAAAATCCAGTTGTACAAGAAGCAATGAATCAAGTAAAAAATCTCTGTGTTGAAATGAAATGTCTAGGATCTTATTGCAAGGCAACGGAGGAATAATATGAAAAAATTATTATGTTTATGTTTAGCATTAGTACTAGCTGGATGCACAACAGCACCAACAACACCATCAGCAACGCCTACACAATCAAGTGAAGCGAATAAACCGGGTTGTGACATATCTGTAGATTGTGATGTCGAAGGTGAGAAAGCTGATATGAGTGCATATCAAGATTTCATGGATACTGATCACGTATTTAAAGAAATCACAATGGCACAAGCGAATGAATTATTAGAAAGTAATAAAACATTTGTGCTATATTATGGATTTTCTACATGTCCATGGTGTATCGAAGTATTACCAATCTTAAATGATGTCGCAAAAGAAAATGGTATGAGCATTGAATATGTAAATGTTAGACCAGAAGGCACAGATTCAACAAATGATATTCGTGTAGATACTAATCCGGATTATGTAAAACTTGTAGAACTTACCAGTGAGTACCTATCAGAAAATGATGAAGGGGCTAAACGTCTTTATGTACCTTTTGTTTTCTTTGTGAAAGATGGTCAAATTGTTGCGACACATGAAGCGACTTTTGATGAACATGATGCACATGAACGTAAAATGACAGAAGATGAAGTAAGTCGTCTAACTGCGATTTATGAAGAAGGATTCGCAAATTTGAAAAAATAGTTGAAAATTTTCAGAAAACTATTGTAAAAAAATGCGCATGTGATAAAATATCACTATATTTGAGGTACAAGTATGAAAAACGTTGATTTATTGAAAGGGTTCTTTTATTACTTTAGATAGTTGGGTGATGTCAGTAGATATTGCCCATTTCGTGTGATTAGGCGATATCTATGGTAAATATACAGTATAAACCATATAGATTGCCTATATGGTTTTTCTTTATGTCCAGAAAGGTGGAGTTGAAAGTGAAGTTGCAGTGTAATCTTAATGAGAGAAGTTATGATATCGTCATTGAAAGAGGTATTTTGCAGTCATTGAATAAAGTTCTTGACTGTAATCGCAGGTATTTTGTAATAACAGATGAAGGAGTACCAAAACAACATGTGAATAAAGTTATTGATCAATGTCCTAAAGCAAAAGTGTTCACAATACCACAAGGAGAATCATCTAAATGTTTTACATGGTATGAAGCATGTTTAAAAGAAATGTTGAATCAACATTACACACGAAATGATTGTGTTATAGCACTTGGTGGTGGTGTAGTTGGCGATTTGGCAGGATTTGTCGCTGCAAGCTATATGCGAGGAATTAGTTTCATTAACATTCCAACAACTACTCTTTCACAAATTGATAGTAGCATTGGTGGAAAAGTTGGAATTGATGTGGAAGGAACTAAAAATTGTGTCGGAGCTTTTTGGCAACCACAACTTGTACTCATTGATCCAAATGTTCTACAAACTCTCTCAACAAGACATCTCTACAATGGATTGATTGAAGCATTGAAGGCAGGTCTAATCGCTGATAAAGAACTTTTTGAAATTTTTGAAACGAAAGACATTTTAGAAAATATCGATGAAATTATTTTGCGAGCACTTGAAGTGAAACGTAAAGTTGTAGAAGAAGATGAAAAAGAAATGGGAATCCGAAAAATATTGAACTTTGGACATACCATTGGACATGGCTATGAAAGTGCAACAAACTTTAGTCAATATTATCATGGTGAGTGTGTAGGTTTGGGTATGCTTGCAATATTAGAGGATGAAGTATTAAAAAAACGTACACGTCTCATTCTTGAAAAAATGAATTGCCCAGCAACAATTGAATGTGATAGAGAAAGCGTATATCACTATGTACTACAAGATAAGAAATCAAATGGAGAAACTATTACTATTGTTCAAGTTAATGAACTAGGACATGCGGAATTAAATGAAAAATCATTTAGTGATTTAGAAAGGTTGATTAAAACTTTATGAAAAATACAATTGGGAATAATTTATGTATCACCCTTTTTGGAGAATCACATGGCGAAATGATAGGCGTAGTTGTTGATGGATTGCCAGCAGGTATTGAAATCAATCAAGAATTATTGGAACATCAAATGCGCTTGCGTAAAGCGGAAGGTACAATTTCAACAGGACGTCATGAAGATGATTTAGTTCGCTTTGTCAGTGGTGTATTTGAAGGGAAAACAACGGGTATGCCATGTTGCATGGTGATTGAAAATAAAGATCAACATTCAAAGGATTATTCAAAAACTAAAGATATCGCGAGACCTTCGCATGTAGACTATGTCGCAGATGTGAAATATGCAGGATATCAAGACTATCGTGGTGGTGGTCATTTCTCAGGAAGACTTACCGCTCCCTTAGTTGCGGCAGGTGCACTTGCGATTCAACTATTAAATCAAAAGGGAATCTTTTTGGGAACACATGTTAAACAATTACATACTGTCATTGATGATGATTTTGCAGAAGATGAAAAAGTATTGCTTAAACAATTAACAGAAATTAATGGAAAGAAGTTTGCGTTAATTAATAATGAAGTTGAAAGTGACATGATTATGGCGATAGAAAACGCTAGAATGAATTTAGATGCAGTTGGAGGAATTCTTGAAACAGCTATTCTTAACTTTCCAGTTGGGATTGGTGAACCTACATTCGATTCAATTGAAAGTAAATTAAGCCATGCCTTATTTAGTATTGGTGCAGTAAAAGGTGTTGAATTTGGATTAGGATTTGGCTTTGCAGATAAATATGCTTCAGAAGTTAATGATCAACTGAAAATTAAAGATGGAAGAATTGTCACAACTACCAATAACAACGGTGGAATCAATGGAGGAATATCAAATGGTATGCCAATACGATTTAAGACGGTTGTGAAACCAACACCATCCATTGCACAAAAACAACATTCTGTAAACTTTAAAACAATGGAAGATACAGATTTAGAAATAGTAGGAAGACATGATCCAGCAATTATTCATCGTGCTAGAGTAGTGGTTGATAGTATGGTTGCCTTAACACTAGTTGATTGTTTAATGGATACATATGGGCGAAACTATTTTATGGGAGACAAAAAATGAGAAAAGGTGTAATTGGTTATCCACTAGGACATAGTTACTCAAAATTAATTCATGAAGATCTTGCAGGATATACCTATGATATTTTAGAAATACCGCCTGAAGAATTTGAAGAATTTCTGAAGGAAAAATCATTTGATGCAATTAATGTAACGATTCCATATAAACAAAAAATAATTCCATTTTTAGATGAACTGGATGATAAAGCTAAAAAAATAGGAGCAGTAAATACTGTTACAAATGTGAATGGATATTTAAAAGGATATAACACAGATTATTATGGATTCAAATGGATGCTTGAAAATCATGATGTAACGATACTTAATAAGAAAGTTGTTATTCTTGGAAATGGTGGAGCAACACAAGCATTGAAAGTAGTCATTAATGATATGAGTGCAAGAGAATTAAAAATTGTATCACGTACAAAAACCGATGAAACAATTACTTATCAAGAACTACTTGAAACATTCAATGATGTGGAGGTGCTTATTAATGCATCACCAGTGGGTATGTATCCAAATCATGATGATTCACCCCTTGATTTATCAAACTATAAACAGATAGAGAGTGTCATAGACATCGTTTATAATCCACTTAAAACAGAATTGATATTACAAGCAGAAGATCTTCATTTAAAAGCAGTAGGAGGATTAGAAATGCTTGTAGCTCAAGCGAAACAAGCGGTAGAGATATTTACGGGTAAAAATTTAGTCGATAGTGATATTGAACGAGTTTATAAAAAAATACTACGTCAAAAACAAAACATTGTTTTTATTGGTATGCCTAGTGCAGGTAAGACAACACTAGCGAATGAGCTAGCGAAGAAATTAAACTTACCATTAATTGATATTGATGAAGAGATAGTAAAAGATGTAGGCAAATCAATAAAAGACATCTTTCAAGATGATGGAGAAGATACTTTTAGAAAATTAGAAACAAATAAAATACATGAAGTGTGTACAAAAAATAGAACGATAATTTCTTGTGGTGGTGGGGTAATAAAATCGCACACCAATATTCATAATTTAAAAAAAATGGGTATTCTAGTATGGATTGATCGAGATGTTTCTAAACTTATTAGTGATCCAAGTCGACCATTAAGTAAAGATAACGAAGCAATTCAAAAATTATATGAAACACGTTTACCACTTTATCAAGCGGCAGCCGATATTCATATCATCAATAACACAACCATTGAACAAGCATGTAATGAAATAGAAAGCAGGATAAAAATATGATTATCACATTAAAAAAAGGGGCACCTCAACATGAAATTGATAAGTTAGTTCATCAATTCGAAGCACAAGGTTTACAAGTAAATATGATTAAAGGTCAAGACTTCAATGTCTTTGGTTTAGTGGGCGATACGGCGAAGCTGGATGAAAAAAGAGTTCAAGCTAATTTATGGGTAGAGAATGTCCAACGTATCGCCGCACCCTATAAACTCGCCAATCGTATGTTCCATCCAGAGGATACTATCGTGGATATAAGAGGAATTAAAATAGGGGGCGATAACCCAATTGTGCTTATCGGTGGACCTTGTTCTGTTGAAGGTGAAAGCATGATGATAGAAAACGCTACAAAAGTTAAGAATGCAGGTGGATGCATGATGCGTGGTGGGGCATACAAACCTAGAACATCACCCTATGCATTTCAAGGAATGGGTGAAGAAGGATTAAAGTGCATGGTTAAGGCACGTGAAAAAACAGGAATGCCAATTGTCTCTGAGTTAATGAGTGCAGATAAGATTGATGAATTCATCGAAAATGTGGATGTAATTCAAATTGGAGCACGCAATATGCAAAACTTTGATTTGTTAAAAGCAGTAGGGAAAATTGATAAACCAATTCTATTAAAACGGGGTTTGGCAAATACAATTGAAGAATGGATTATGTCTGCTGAATATATTATGGCAGGTGGAAATAAAAATGTTATTTTATGCGAACGTGGTATCCGTACTTTTGAAAAGTATACACGTAATACGCTTGATTTGAGTGTAGTACCAATCATTAAACAAAAAACACATTTGCCAATTATTATTGATCCATCACATGCTACAGGTGATTGGAAATTGATTGAGAGTATGTCATTAGCTGCTATTGCAGCCGGAGCTGATGGATTAATTATTGAAGTACATCAAAATCCAGAATGTGCATGGTCAGATGGTCAACAATCATTGAAACCAGAAAAATTTGAACAACTCGTTGTAAAATGTAAGAAAGTTGCGGAAGCAATTGGACGTTCTATTTATGAAGGTTAGAATTACTCCATCTACTTTAAAACAACGAGTGATTCAAATACCTCCAAGCAAATCAATGGCACATCGTGCCATTGTTTGCGCATCTTTAGCACATGGAAAAAGTGTTATTACCAATCTAGATTATAGTGTAGATATTCAAACTACAATCAATGGTATGCGACAACTTGGTGCTGATATAAAACAATATGATGATTATGTAGAAATTGAAGGAATTAAAAACTTTGAAGATTGTAAAGAAACAATAATTGAGTGTAATGAATCAGGCTCTACATTGCGTTTCTTTATACCACTCTTTTCACTAACAAACAAACCAATCACATTCACCGGAACAAAACGTTTAATGGAAAGACCGCAAGGAATATATAGAGAAATGTTCCAACAACAAGGATTAACATTCAAACAAGAAAATGGAAAAATTGAAATAGAAGGAAAACTTAAACCACAAACTTATCATGTAAAAGGAGATGTATCATCACAATTCATTTCAGGTTTGTGTTTTGTATTACCACTTCTTGAACAAGATTCAATCATTCAAATAGCCCCACCATTTGAAAGTCGTTCATATGTTGATTTAACAATTCAAATGATGGAAAACTTTGGTGTGCATATTGAATTTAAAGATGATAATACATTATATATTGCAGGTAACCAACAATATATTGCCAAAGATACAAGAGTTGAAGGTGATTTTTCGCAACTTGGTTTCTTTGCAGTCTTAGGGGCATTACAAGGACCATTAGATTGTATTGGACTTAACACAGAATCACTTCAGGGAGATAAACAAATCGTTCAAATATTAAAAGATATGGGTTGCCATATAGAACAATTGAAAGATGGTTATCGTTTTCATCAATCAAAGTTAAATGGGTGCACAATTGATTTAAATAATTGTCCTGACTTAGGACCTATCTTATCTACTTGCGCTTCTTATGCTTTAGGTAAAACAACAATTGTGAATGCTGGAAGATTAAGAATTAAAGAGAGCGATCGTATTGCAGCTATGGAAAGTGAATTATTGAAGGTAGGTGTAGACTTTACATCAACAATGGATACAATCACAATCAATGGACCAACAGAGTGGAAATGTAATGAACTATTACATGGCCATAATGATCACCGTATTGTTATGGCACTTACAATTGGTTCAACGCTTGCATCCAATTCAATCGAAATTGATGATGCTCAATCAATCAAAAAATCATACCCAGGATTTTTTGAAGATATTTGTAAACTTGGCATTCTTGTGGAAAAATTAGATGATTGAAAAGAATAAACGATTTTGTATTGTTGGACTAGGACTTTTGGGTGGTTCGTATGCCAAAGGATTAAAAGAAAAAGGATATATTGTTGATGCAATTGATCTCAATGAAGAAAGTATTCACTATGCATGTGAAAATCATTTAATTGATTCAGGGAGTACACATTGTGAAGAATTACTTCCACATGCTGATTATGTAATACTTGGATTATATCCAACGCTAATTGTAGAGTGGATAAAAACAAATCAATATCTTTTAAAAGAAAATGTATTCATTACGGATGTTAGTGGGGTTAAACGTGCAATTGTAGAAGATGTACAAGCAATCCTTAGAGATGATTTAGAATTTATAGCAAGCCATCCAATGGCGGGAAGAGAAGTAAGTGGTGTAAAATTCAGTAATACAGAAATGTTTAAAGTCGCAAACTTTATCATTACACCAACTGCACAAAACACACCCCAAGGAATTGCATTTGTTAATGATCTTGCACAATTACTAGAATTCAAACGTATTACAACGTTAACATGTGAAGAACATGATAAAATGATTGGATTTCTATCACAATTAACACATGTTATTGCGGTTACATTAATGAATACAAATGATAACTCGCATTTAGTTGAATATACAGGTGATAGTTTTAGAGATTTAACACGTATTGCCAAGATTAACGAAAATTTGTGGAGTGAATTATTTCTATTAAACAAAGATTATTTATTAGAAGAAATCGATGATTTTATGAAAGAATTATCACACTTCCGTGATACACTATATAATGACGATACAGAAGAGATGAAACGTCTATTTATTCAATCAACAAATCGTAGAAAATACTTTGATCAATAGGAGGTAAAAAATGAAAATCATGATTTTAAATGGTCCCAATATTAATATGTTAGGGATTCGTGAAAAGGATATTTATGGTTCAGTAAATTATGATGCACTTTTAAAACTTATCCAAGAAGAAGCTGATCAAAGACATGTTGAAGTAAAATTCTATCAAAGCAATCATGAAGGTGATTTAGTCGATATAATTCAAAAAGCCTATTTTGAAAAAATTGATGGAATTCTGATTAATCCTGCTGCCTATACACATACCAGCGTTGCAATTGCAGATGCAATAAAAGCAATTGCACCAATTCCTGTAGTAGAAATTCATATTTCAAACATAAACGAAAGAGAAGAATTCAGACATATTTCTTACTGTGCTCCTTATTGTATTGCACAAATTAAAGGCGAAGGAATACAAGGATATATTCATGCGATGGATATAGTCATTGAACATTGTGGAGGATAACATATGTTAAAATTTGGAATCATTGGTCCAGGAAAAATTTCTCATCGATTTATTAAAGGAATGCAAGATGTAGTAGGTGCGAAAATTATTGCATGTGCATCACGTGATTTAGAGCGTGCAACTAGTGTTAAGGAACAATATGGATTGGAGTATGCTTATAATTCATATGAAGAAATGTTACAAAATCCAGAAATTGATGCAGTTTATATTGCAACACCACCTCATACACATAAAGAATTAATTATGCTTAGTTTAAAACATGGTAAACATGTGATGAGCGAAAAACCATTTATGGGTAAAAGCAGTGATGCTAAAGAATGTTTTGATTATGCTAAGCAACAAGGATGCATCTTAATGGAAGCAAATAAAGGACCTTTCACACCAATCTTTAATCAAGCGAAGGCATGGATAAATGAGGGTATGATTGGAAAAGTTCTTTACGTTGATGGTAGTGATAGTTATCGTTTGGAATATCCAGATGACCATTGGGTGTTGATGAAAGATGAAGCCGGTGGAGGAATGTTTGATGTTGGGGTATACCCACTTGCATTCACAGTATGCTTACTAGATTCAAAAGTTGTTGAAAAGGTGAGAATGTCACTAGATCATAAAGGTTTATGTGATGGCTTCGAACAAATGTTATTGCGCTTTGAAAATGGTGTCATGGCAAGTGTTCGCGGTGGAATTGACGTTCAAACAGAAAATAAAATTATGATTTATGGAGAAGATGGCTATATTGAATCAACCAACTTTTGGAGAAGTCATGATATTAAATGTGTACGCGGTGAAGAAGTTATTGAAAAACATTTTGATTTCAATAGTGAATTCACATTTCAAATACAACACTTCGTTGATTGTATTAACGAGGGACTAAAAGAAAGTCCAATCATGTCGAGTAGTCGCACGATTGAGATGATTCAAATCATTGAAAAATAACTCTTATGAGTTATTTTTTGCCAAAATAGGGGGATTAATAATGCATAAATACTTAAAAAAATATTTTGGACCCAAAGAATTTTATAAAAAAACTGCAAAGATTGCAGTTCCATTATCACTTCAAAACTTACTATCAAGTTGTATGGGGATTATTGATACATTGATGGTGTCTTGGATTGGAATGGTTACTGCAGTAGGTACAGCTGCCCAAATTGATACACTGTGTTCGATGATTGCGTATGGTTCAATTGGTGGAACAAGTATGTTTTCTTCACAATTTTATGGTGCAAAAGACTTTAAAAATTTGAAGAAAACATTTGGATTGAGTATTATCCTTGCGAGTATAAATGCTTTGTTTTGGTTTTCCATCGCAACATTTTTAGGCTATCAAATTCTGATGTTTTATATGCCAGATGCCAATATCGTTGCATACAGTTTGAAGTACTTAAATATCGCACGGTTTGGTTTAGTCTTAGGAAGTATTAACTTTGCATTCAGTTACATGTATCGTAGTATCCAAAATGCTGGAGTATCTTTAAAAGTAAGTATCCTCGTTATGATATGTAATATTGTTATGAATTCTTGCCTTATTTTTGGAATTGGATTCTTTCCTAAAATGGGAGTAGAGGGAGCAGCACTTGGAACGGTAATCGCTCAGTGTTTAGGGCTTATTGTTTATGTTATTCATGCAATAAAAACAAAACAGCCATTTTTTGGAACATTTCGAGAAATGTTCGTGATTGAAAAAGAATTTGCACTACCTATATTAAGAAAAGTTGTACCACTTATATTTAATGAAACACTATTTGGTGTTGGTTCTACACTTTTTATTAAAGCATTTGGACAATTAGGCAAAGATAGTATGGATGCCTATTATGTAGGAAACCAAATTTATAATACATTTTTATTTATTGTTTATGGATATGGCAATGCAATATCTGTATTGTTGGGAGTACGGCTTGGTTCTGGTGAAATGGATGAGGCAAAAAGAGAAGCGAATTATCATTTGGGTCTGTCCTTAGTTTTATCAATTATCCTTGTTGTAGGTATGATTCTTTTCGCAAATCCAATGGTCGCAATTTTTGGCTTGACCAATCCATTAACATCCTTATTAGCGATTCAAATTGTATGGGTATTTGCGGTTAAAGTATCCATGCGATTGTTTAATTTCATTATTTTCTCAATACTACGTGCCGGAGGGGAATCAAAAGTTATTCAATTGCTTGATTCGGGTATACTCTGGGTTATAGGCTTGCCTAGTGCCTTTATTTGTGTTAATCTACTACACATGAATAGTATTGTGATAGTTTTATTAATCACACAAGTTGAACAACTAGTTCGTTTAGGATTCGGTATTCTATGTGTTAAGAGTGAATCATGGGCGAAAGATTTAACTGTTTTGGTAGATTAATGAAATTTTGTTATAATATTCATTGTTAGGTGGTAAAAAATGAAGAAAAAAGAAGTTATAGTAATTGTTGCGATTGCGCTAATTGCACTAGTGATATTTGTGGGAGTTCAAATTATGAATTCACAAAAATCGACAGATATAGTACGCGTTATTTATCGTAATGAAACAGTGATGGAAATCGATCCAACAAAAGATGGTGAATATTGGTTTGATGGTAGCTATGGTAAACTCATGGTCGAAGTTAAAGATGGGAAATGGCGTGTAACAAATGAAGATTGTCCAAATCATGTTTGTAGTCAAACAGGTTGGGCATCAATTGATCGCTACTTACCAATTATTTGTTTACCCAATGAAATATCAGTTGAATTAAAATAGGTGAAAATATGAAAATGAGTCCTACAAAGCGTTTTGTATATATAACATTATTGAGTGCAATGGCGATTATGATTAATATCTTAGAATCTACATTAATACCAGCACTTCCTTTTGGTATACGCTTTGGGCTTGCGAATATCATTGCATTAATTACAATTGAAATCTTAGGCGTAAAAGAAATGATTATTGTGAATGTAATGCGTGTAGTTATAGGTAATCTATTACGTGGACTTATATTTGGAACAACCTTTTGGATTGCATTAGGTGGTGTTGTCTTGAGTAGTCTTGTTTTAATTCTTTGTAAGCAATTAAAATCTTCACTATTATTTACTTCAACCCTTAGCTCAGTGGGGCATACTGTAGGTCAAGTAATTGTTGTCATGTTTATTTACAATCAAGCAAGTATGATTGCGATTGTGCCATATCTATTACTTGCATCCATACCAACAGGAATTTTAACAGGTATTGTTGCAAAAGAAGCATTGAAACGTATTAATAAGGATAATTTACAAGTGCGCTAAGACTCGAAAGAGTCTTTTTTAATTATTAAGATTTTTTAATAATCTTCTTATATACTTTTACTTGACTAGGTCAAATAAAAGTATATAATTGACTTTATCAAGTAAATAGGTGATGAATATGAAAAGAAATTTGTTATTTTACATGATAGGTTTAAGATCTAGCTTTCTAGATTACTACAAAGAACGAATGGAAGAAATAAACCTCTCAAAAGGTCAACAATACTTCATTCTTGCGATTGGATCATCAAAAATGTGTTCGCCAAATAGTATTTCACAATTAGTCAAAATGGATGCTGGACATACTACAAGATATATCAACAAATTAGTTGATTCTGGGTTTGTTGTGAAAACGCCTAATCCAAATGATGGTCGCTCATGTTTTCTTGAATTAACGATTAAAGGCAAAGAAGCATATAAAAAATCAAGAAATGTATTTGCGGATTGGATAGACAATAGGATGAAGCGATTATCGCATGAAGAAGGAAAACAAATTTTAAATTTACTGGCTAAATTATTAGAATAGAAAGAAGATGAAAATGATGGACAAAAAACTATTAAGTCCAATTAAATTGAACAATCTAGAATTAAAAAACAGGATTATCTTTGCACCAACATCATTAGGATTATCTCATGAAGAGACAATCAACAAATATAAGCAAATTGCTCATGGAGGAGTGGCAATGATTATTGTGGGTGATGTACCTGCATCAAAAACAGGCTTCTTATCACTCTATAATAAAAAGGCACTTCAATACTACAAAGATATTATTAACGCAATACATAGCGAAGATGTACTTGTATGTGCTCAATTACATGCATCTGATTCAAAGTTTACATCACTCATCAAATACTTACCAGCTGTTTTAATGAAGAAAATGAGTCCTTCTGAACTGCGAAATAAGCTGAATGAAAGTGTACCACATTATATCTCATCACTATCAAAAAATAGCATTAATAAATTAGTATCAAATTTTGGTGATGCCGCTGAGCAAGCAATGAAAATAGGATTTGATTGTGTACAAGTTCATGGTGATCGACTATGTGGTAGTTTTAGTTCATCCATTATGAACCAAAGAAGTGATGAATTTGGAGGAAGTATTGTGAATAGGACAAAGTTTGCGGTTTCATGCGTTGAAGCAATTCGTAAAAAATGTCCAACAATCACAATTGATTATAAACTTGCGATTAGACAAGAAAATCCCCACTATGGAAATGCAGGAGTCTTATTTGAAGAAATTTCAACATTTGTTCCATTACTAGAAAAAGCAGGAGTGAATAGCTTTCATGTAACAATTGCCAATCATGGATCACTTGAAGATACAATACCACCTAAAAATCATACTTATTTCAAAGAACAAGGTTGTTTTCTTAAATTTGCCGATGAAGTAAGAAAATATACAGAACTACCGATTTGTGGTGTGGGTTGTATAGAAGAACCTGCATTCATTGAACAACAATTACAAAAACAGCGAATTGAAATGGTAGCGATGTCAAGACAACTCATTGCGGATAGTGAATGGGTTAATAAAGTTAAAAATAATGAAGAAGAATCAATTCGCATTTGTGTGCGATGTAATCAAAAATGTCTAAAGGGGATGCAAGCACATCAAGGTGTTCATTGTATCTATGAAAGGAGCGCATTATGAAATACGCAATAATATACTCAAGTAAAACTGGAAATACCGAATTATTAGCCAATGTAATTAAAGAAACTATGCAAGGAGAGTGTATCGCTTTTGGGAAAGCTAATTTATCAATCGAAGATGCTGAACTTTATTTTGTTGGTTCATGGGTTGATAAGGGAAGTTATGATAAAGAAATAATTG
>NZ_JAVXGL010000049.1:0-14317 GCF_036657415.1 Anaerorhabdus sp.
AGTATTAAGTTTTGATCCTCTATATGATTCCGATAATCCATGAAAATGGATCCTTGGCTTGTTTCTTCTAAATCCCAACTTAATGCCAAATATTTCTCATTATCTTTTCCTTGTACTACATTTTCTTTTAAAAGTTGACTCTCAAATTTTATCTGTCCTTTGAATTCTGGATTAATTTCATGTCGCTTCTCCCAGTCAATCAATTCTTCTATTACTGCTTCTACTTTTTTTGGTGATATATTGACATTTTCTTCTTGCTTTACATTACTTATCAAAACGTACACTAATCCACCAATAATACTTGCTATTGCAGCAATTACAATCACTATTTTCAGTTTTTTCGTCTCCATAACTTCCTCTTAAAAAGCCACAGTAGTGGCTTTTACTTTCTTTTATACACCTGTATTTGGCACTTTATATCCGCTTGGCGCAATACATCCTATACCATTCCAATAATATCCTTCTGGATATCCATCATCTTGGCATGTTCTTCCTGATTCTGGTAATACAGGATTTACTATATTTTTATCTTTTACAGTAATATTTATTGTTTTTTCCGTCATCGTTCCTGCACTATCTGTAACACTATATGTAACTTGATAAGTTCCTAGCTTCGATGTATCTACATTATTAAAGATAACATTTGCTAGTGTTAATACAATTTCTCCATCTTCTGCATCTGTCGCACTAACATTACTCAAGGGATTAAAATTGTCTCCTATTGTTATCACTTTATCGCTTGCATTAATTGCCGGTGCCGCATCTCGTGGACCCTTTACAAGTAATACTCCATAGGTATTGCCTGCCAATCTTGCATTTAAGTCGATTGATACGTTAACAATATCTCCTACAACATTTTTTTGTCTTTGAACTTTGAAATCACTTCCCATTACTTCTCCAGTCAATTTATCAACTGGTATATAAATGACATACAAGTCATTTAAACTCGAATCATATTGCGGTTTTTTCATTCCAAAAGCAATTTTTGAATTTACTGCATCTGAATTTATCCATACTGAATCAAAACTATCATACCCTTGAGCAGTTGCAAAATTTTTCAAATCTGTTACAGCTGACTGTTTGAGCTGTCCAATACTAATTAACTCATTAGCGTAAATCTGTGTTTTTCCATTTGCAATACCGTCACCAACAACAACACTATCATTTACAGTAATGTAGTTCCCCGCTTCTGTTGCAAAATATTGATTCAATCCAAATCCTGAAATAAATACATCATTTCCTAAATTGCTCTTAGGTGCTGTATTTCCTGAAATTTCACCGCCATTTAAGACAATACTCCCTTTTGAATAATTATTCCTATCTACATGGAGCATAATTCCACCGCCATAGCTATTTGATGAATTATTTATGATTTTCCCATCATTCATGATAAATGTTGCATTACGAACAACCGCAATGCCACCTCCACCATTGTATCCACTGGAATTACCTAATAAGGTACTTCCACCAATACTTCTATTTTCACTAATAATTCCGCCATTCATCGTTATCAATGCACCTTCTGTTGCAAATATACCAGCCCCTGCTGTTTTTCCTTGAAGTTTGCCTTGAAATGATAATGTACTTGGATCAGTTGATTCATTTCTTGTAATCAATGCATTACTTTCTATAAACACTTTAGATTCATAGATATAAAGCGCTCCTGCATTGTCTTCTAATGTTTTGTTGTCACTAACTTCGCCATCAATTGTAAGAATTGCATTTTTTCCTCTTACATAAATAACACCTGCAAATGTACTCGTGTTTCCACTAATTTTTGATGTAGATGTCAATTGAACCTGCGCTCCATTTTCTAACTGCAACGCATTAGATAGTGTCGTATTTAATATTTGACCACCAAACTCCATTTGTTTAGAAACATATACACCGATTCCTCCATGTAAATCAGTAATTGTTACTCCTGCACCAATTGTTGCACCTGCATCGGACATTGATACAAGGGCTATTGATTCCGCTTTATTTGCACCACCTGATATTAAGCCTGACTGATAATCTAGAATTCCTGCACCATGCTTAATTGCATTTAGGCCTGCAAAATTGAGTAAGTCTGTATTTACCATAACAACTTCCGCTTGGGGGTTATACATTGCGATAATGGCATCGTGTACAATTTGGAGATTTTTTGTAGTATCTTGTCCTAAGTTTCCAAATCCTTGTTTTTTGTATTCTGTTCCTTTTGATTTGTTTGCATCATCTAAAATAATATTTTCAAATTTTATACCCACATTCCCAGTGCCTGCAATTTCAAACATTGCAGGATTGTACCAACTTCTATTGTTATCACTTAGCGCTGCAAAATTATCACCTCTTGTAATTGTATATTTATTTCCTTCTTCACTCTTAATCGTAATTTTTTTATCAGTAAGACGAATACAACTTTCTAGTAGAACATCGCCTTTTAGTATGATAATTCCATCATTTTGAACAAGTTCAAATGCCTTTGCTAAAGTTTGTACTGGATTATCGAATGAACCATCTCCTGTATCTAATCCATTTTGATTATCTATAAATATTTCAAGTGGGTTTGCTTTCACAAGGTCATTAACAATGAGTTCCTCAACAACCTTATCTGATTCTACATTTTCATGATCAACAGTATCTTCAATAACTGATTCAATCATAAATTGTGCAGTAAATATTTCATCTTTCAAAATAACTTTTTCCTTCAATGCTTCATTATTAAGATAAACATTTCCTTCTTCATCAGTCCAATGGTTAAAAACATATGACTCATTAGTAATAAGTGTTACATTCGCCAAAGGGGTTCCTTCATCATTAACAACTTCTTCAGTTGTTCCTTCCACTTTGCCTCCTTCACTACTTGTATAAGTTACTGTCCACGTAGGTGTTTCTACTAGTGAATTTGTATCTTCTGCGAATACATTTGCTATCGAAGTACTAATTAGCATTAAAAAGCTAATTGTAATCAACACTATTTTCTTCATCTTCTTACCTTCTTTCTTTTGTACTATCAACATCTAAAATTTGATGGTCGGTTTATGCCCTGATTAAAACAATTTCAATAAGCTCCCATTATAAATCCTTGTTATTGCAATCCTTTATGTAGTCAGCACTTCCCCTAATATAGATACACTATTTCTTTCATCTATCGTTTGTAAATGTTGTATTCTTTATTTTTAACGTTGTAAAAAAGATATGATATTTATATAATATAGACAAGGGTATGCGACTAGACTTCTGTTCGCAAATAAGATTATGATAAATATATACTTATGTGAAGACAACG
Source organism: Anaerorhabdus sp. (assembly GCF_036657415.1). NCBI lineage: Bacteria > Bacillati > Bacillota > Erysipelotrichia > Erysipelotrichales > Erysipelotrichaceae > Anaerorhabdus > Anaerorhabdus sp. The sequence goes on from NZ_JAVXGL010000049.1 coordinate 3,269, forward strand.
AAATTTTATTAAATAAATACAAAAACGAAATAACAAGTTTGCTTTTAAATGAGCAAATTCCTTTTTTTATTCATACATTTTTAAATGCAGAATCATTAATTTTCAATATTTTCGATAAACTACATGTGGTAGACATTATTTATTTAGATATTGAAATGGGAGAAACTAATGGGATTGAAGCTGCAAAAAAACTCAGACAAATGAAGTACTATGGAGAGATTATTTTTCTTACTTCATGTAGCGAATATGTTTTCGATAGTTTTGATGTTGATCCTTTGCATTTTATTGTAAAAAACAGTATTACCCCTGATAAATTTAAAACCATTTTATTGAAGGCTGTCTGTAAAGCAGAAAAAAAGTCAAAAGAATATTTTGACTTTAAAATTAAAGGTGTATTAAAAAGAATTCCTTTTAATGAAATATATTTTTTTGAGGTTCATAATCGTATTGTTACAATAAACCTCAATCAATCGCAAGAAAGCTTTTATTTCACAATGGATAAATTGGAAGAAAAGCTTTCAGAGAAAACATTTATTCGTTGTCATCGATCATATATTGTTAATTTAAATCATATAATTGAGTTAAAAAAAGATTTTTTAAAACTTACAAATGGAACAACAATCCCCCTTGGCAATAACTATTTAAAAAATCTTAAATCTGCATTTTCTAAGTCACTTTCATCAAATCATTAAGTAAAGTAATCATTTTATTCATTTAGAGGAATATGTAGTTTTACGACAAACTCATTATTCTCCCAAGTAATATCTTGAAATCCGCCATATTTTTCTATTGTCTCCTCAATTATTTTAAGGCCAAATCCATGCTCATTTTTATTTTCTTTTGTAGAATATAGTACTCCATGTGATTCATTAACTTCACCATTAAAAGAGTTTCTTACAATCAAAGTAAACCATAGTTTGCTTTGAATACTTGTTATGTTTATAAATCTCTTGTCGTAATCTATTCGTCGACATGCATCTATTGCATTATTCATTAAGTTGGTAAATATTCTGCATAAATCAATTTCATCAATTCTCAAATTTTCAGGATAGGATACCGTTGCTGAATACTTAACCTTACTTTTTTGTGCTAAATAATACGTATTAATCAGAATTGCTTGAATAAAAACGTTGTTAGAAAATTTAGGATTAATCGTTAAATAATCTTCTTCAATATTTGCTGTTTGTGCAATAACTGTCTTTATTTCATCATACTTATTTTCATTTAAAAGTTGATTGATTACCAAAATTAGCGAATTAAAATCATGTCTAAACTTTCTAATTTCTTTGTCGTAATTCACTTGATTATTATATAATATAATTTGATTTTCTAATTGTTCTGCAATTGTGTCAGAGCGTATGCGATATATTTCAGCAACACTCGACTTTACAGCGAAAATGACTAATAGTCGATATAAAATTGTTATAATAATTAATCCAAAAAATTGATAATAAGAAATAATGATATTTAATTTTTGATCATACATAGGTATTGTGCACATCACTAAAAAAATTATACAATATTGAAAAAATATAAACTTGTAAAATTGATTGTTTGATCGTATAAATCTTGTCCATTCACTATGAGAAATCAATTTCATATTAAAAATGTATGTTATTATAATTGCTAATAAAAAAGCGATAATCGTTTCCAAAATACTTATTCCTTCTCCCATCATGTTCATTGGAGTCTTACTAATAATAGAGAAAAATGCAGGAGTCATTCCACCCGAAAGTAATAAAATCAATGTGAAATCGTTCGCAAAAAATACATCCTGCATCCAATTAATTTTGTATAGATATTTACACAATAACATAATACCAAAGTAGGCTATAATGAATGAAAGTTGTGTATCTAAAAACATAAATGATATAATAGCAAATATTGATCCTACAATTGCAAAACAAATATAACTATAATGCATGTTTTTTCTACTATCTAAAATTTTATTATAATTTCTCGCATTAAGAAAACAATATATAGTCACAAGAAAAGATAGCACAATATTTAGAACTACTAAGATTTCTCTTTTTAGACTCCAAATATATAAAATATTTCCATCCATATTTACCACTCCTAGAAAATAATTATAACATTGATTACCAATTATTTACATTTTACCATTTATTGCATATGCCTTTTTTTATTAGTCATTAGTTATCTTTATTTTTTATCAGCTTAAAATTATTGGTCGCTTTAGACGCAAATATATTCGACTTTTTTCTATTTCATAAGCAACAATTATAAGATTTTCTAAGTTGCTCCTATAAATATTTTTCATTTGTATCATTATAATGATACAAAATATCTATTTAACATTAAATGATTGGATTGCATCATGGATCATATCAAGTTGTTCTTGCGGCATTTCAGAAAGGCTTGATATCGTTCCAAAGTAGACTATGTGATCTTTAAAGTTAACCATATAACCGTCTAAATATTCGCCATTTCCAGATAACTTAAAACGTACGACTGCTTTGTTTGCAGCAGTGAAATCAGACTCTATAATCTGTGCTTTACCCTCTTCACTATCTAAAAATAAAATTTCAATATCTTTTTCCAATTCTTCTTTCGTATATGAATATGTATCATCACTAATTAACATTACATGGAGATTATTATCATTTGTAGCTTCTCCATCCGGTCCAAAAACATAGTCATCTGTAGTATAATTTGATTGCTCATAATCTAACCTATATGTAAACGGAATCTCAAATGAAAATCCATAAGCATCATAACGTTTTGTTGATGGTAAATTTGAATTAAAATTTTCAACTGCTTTTTCTGCTTCATCTAGATTAAAATCTAATTGAATTCCATAGTATTCTTCAATCTCACTAATAAGTGAATCAGTCAGTTTATTGCACTTTGATGGATCAATTGTAATTTGAATGAAAATCCTTTGTTCAGAATTTAATTCTTTCGCAGCAACATAATCATAAATAATTTTTCCTTTATTATCATATGATTCCTCAATAACAAGCGTACTAAAATAAGCAAATTCTCTTTTTTCATCAACATCAATTTTGGGCTCTTTTATAATTTCAAGAATATAGGGACCATTCATAATTCCTTCTTTCATAAATTTTAGTGCGTCGTCTGCATATTGTCCCTCTTCAAAAATGTAATCATTAATACTTACATCAACTGTTACTCCATATTGAGAAGAATATGCATTATTTCCATAAACATCTGCATATTTTGATGTAGGTACATAGAATAGGAATTTTTCTGTAGTTTCCTTACCTGATTTATCTATTGATGCTGAAACAACTGACATTTCCATTAAATTTTCATAAGCATTATTATCTGACTTTTGATTTTCGAGTGTCGGTTTTTTACTTCCATCACTATTACATCCTACAAGTCCAACAATCAATAATGAACTTACGATTACTTTTATAATTTTTCTCATTTTATTCTCCTCATTTAGTTTTATCCAATAATTTAATATTCCACAATTAACTCTTCAATGAATCTATGCCCAAATTCATTGACATTGAATTTAATAAGGTACCTATATTTATTGTAGTTCCTTAAATATTTAAACCCATCCTAGGTTTTGTAATTAGAAATTCTAAAATCATATCTGTCATTTCACCAGTACCCAACACATCACGATCTGATTTTATAAGTCCCTCTTGAATAGACTCTTTTGCAATTATCCATCCTTTTGGAAGGTCAAATCGTAGGTTTAATGTTTCACTTACATATGTATTATCTTCTCATCTTCTTTTTTCATAATCAGTTACTACTTTTTCTTCTCTATCCTTTCATTATGTTTTCTATCACTTCATAAGTTCTTCATTTATATTTTTTTGAATTTCAAAAAGTGATAAATAATTATTCCCCGTTATTAATAGATACATAATGTATGCAGTTGGTTCACATTTTTTATTTTTAAGAATGTGACAATAGCACAAGAAACTTCTTCGTGTATAATAGTAATATGTATAAATGAGAGAGACTAACGTTGATGAAAACTAAATATATGAATTCTTTATTTACAATTATATTTTGTTTATTGGTAGCATTTGTTTTTTGCTATCCCTTTTTAAATGGATCTATTCTTATTGGTCCAGATACTGCATTTCATATCAATCGTATCGAATCGTTAAGTATTGCTATAAAGAATAATGATATCTTTCCACGGATTTTCTATCATCAAAATTTTAATTTTGGATATGGTAGTCCTATGTTTTATTCCATTTTCTTTCTCTATTTTCCAGCATGGTTAAGAAATCTTGGAATAAGTATTTATGACACTTATCATATCTTCTTATTTACTTGTGCATTCTTTGCATCACTTACAATGTTTAAATGTGCCACGCTTGTTTTAGGAAAAAAACGAAATCTATATAGTTGCTTAACCGTTTTATTTTATATTTGGAATTGTTTCTATATTTCTGACTTTTATAAACGGGGTGCTGTTGGAGAAATCCTTGCATTCATTTTCTTACCTATTGCAATCATGGGGATGTATCATTCTGTGCATGGAAATATCAAGAAACATTATTACCTTATCATTGGTTTCTGTGGTTTACTTCTTTCGCACAATATTACTTTTATCATTACCGTGATTTTATATGCTTTTTATCTAATGATTAATATTAAAACATTACTCGCTGATAAAAGACGGCTAATAACAATTGTGTGTATTGGCGGTTTAGGAATTCTAATGACTTGTTTTTTTACATTCCCACTTCTTGAACAACTTGCTAGTGGTGATTATCGTATACATTCTTATTTTGGAACAGAATCACTTTCTAATTTAGCACTTGATATTAGTGCGGTATTTGATTTTAGAACCGACTCTTCAAATTATTTATGCGATTCTGTTGGTCCTTTCTTACTATTACTTCCGCTTTTTTATCCGTTTGTTAGAAAGCAATCAAAATCAAGATTAGCTACCTTTCTTGTTGTAGCTGGATATATTATGGTTTTCATGACTACAAAATACTTTCCTTGGGGATTATTCCAATTTCTAAGTTTCTTGCAATTTCCAACACGTTTGCTCGTACCAGCAACTGCGTGTCTTGCTTTGGGGGCAGGTTACACCATTGCAAATCTTCCATTAAAAAAAGGGATTAAGCTTCAGTTTACCAAAATGTTACTGGTTATTGTGTTGATTACAAATATTCTTCAACTCTTTGGCGTACTTACTTCGCCTGGTTTAATTACTCGTCCTACAACTGCAGAAGAAATCAAAAATGATGAACAATTTCTAAAACGTTCTGAATGGTACAACTTGTTAGAACTATCTACCCCTGATTATCTTCCAGCAGATACTTCAATTAACTATCGTGAATACAAATCGAAAATTGTTTCAAACAATGAAGAGAAAGAACGTGAACCAATTTCATATAATGAATACAACAATTTTGTATTCACGTATGGCTATATCAATAATGGTGCTTATTACATCATGCCACTAACCTACTATAAAGGTTATATTGTTGATATTTATGATGGAGATCAACTTATAGAGACATTGGATGCAAAAATGGATCCTGAAACTGGACTAGTTCGTTTTGAACCGTCTGCATATTCCAGTGAAAGCAATGAAGTCATCTTTAAAGTCTATTATAAAGGGACTACATTACAGGTTGTTTCTGCTTGGATATCAATCATAACTGCCCTATCTTATATAGTGGCTACAATCATTAATCATTTCTATAGTTCATTTTTAAAAACTTCCTTAAAGTCTAAAAAAGTATTAGGGAAAAAATAATCACAACCAAATTGGACTGCTTACTCGCAGTCTTTTTTATTGTATTTTCATTATGTAAACGGTATCAAAAAAACTTTTTAAAAATGAAAACGGTTACTTGTGATTTTTTTAACTTTAGTTGTTTACACAGCTTTTTCCTAGTGCTATACTTCATTCGGTAGTAAGTGAATACTTTCACAATAGGAGGAAATTATGGCTGTTAAAAAAACTACAAAGAAAGCAACTGCACCAAAAGTAACTGAAGTTAAGAAAGCTGCTCCAGTACAAGAAACAGTTGGTAAAACAAACGTCCCTGAAGTAAATGAAAAAGTAGCAAAAGCATTAGTCGCTTTAGACAAATATGCAAATTACGATCAAGAAAAAATTGACTATATCGTAGCGAAATGTTCTGTTGCCGCATTAGATAAACATGGTGATTTAGCAAAATTAGCCATTGAAGAAACAAAACGTGGTGTCTTCGAAGATAAAGCAACAAAAAACTTATTCGCTTGTGAATATGTAGTAAATCATATGCGTCACCTTAAAACTGTAGGTGTTATTTCTGAAGATGAAGTTCAAGGTTTAACTTACATCGCTGAACCAGTTGGTGTTGTAGCAGGTGTTACTCCAGTAACTAACCCTACTTCAACAACAATCTTCAAATCACTTATTTCATTAAAAACAAGAAATCCTATTATCTTTGGATTCCATCCAAATGCACAAAATTGTTCTGCTGCAACAGCTAAAGTAATTTATGATGCTGCCATTGCTGCTGGTGCTCCTGAAGATTGTATTCAATGGATTGAATATCCAAGTATGGAAGCAACAAATGCATTAATGAATCATCCAGATGTAGCTACAATTCTTGCTACAGGTGGAAATGCCATGGTTAAAGCAGCTTACTCTTGTGGTAAACCTGCATTAGGTGTTGGTGCTGGTAACGTTCCTGCTTATATTGAAACAACAGCTGATTTAAGACAAGCTGTTAATGATATTTGTTTATCTAAAGCATTCGATAATGGTATGATTTGTGCTTCTGAACAAGCTGCTATTATTGATAGAGAAGTTTACGATGATGCAATTGAATTATTCAAAGGCTACAATGTTCACTTCGCAAATAAAAAAGAAAAAGAATTATTAGAAAAATTCATGTTCGGTGTAACAGCCTATTCTAAAGATGTTGCTTCTGCAAAATTGAATCCAGTTGTTGTAGGACGTCCTGCTGCATGGATTGCTGAACAAGCAGGTTTCACAATTGATCCTAAAACAAGTATCATCGGTGTTGAATGTAAAGAAGTTGGTCCAAACGAACCAATGACAAGAGAAAAACTTTCTCCAGTATTAGCATTCTTAAAATCTACTTCTGTAGAAGATGGTCTTGATAAATCTGAAGCAATGGTAATGTTCAATGGTATTGGACATAGTGCTGCTATTCATACAATGAATTCTGACCTTGCAAAACGCTTTGGTGAAAGAATTAAAGCATGTCGTATTATTTGGAACTCTCCAAGTACTTTCGGTGGTATTGGTAATGTTTATAACTCATTTATCCCTTCACTAACTTTAGGATGTGGATCATATGGTCATAACTCAGTATCAGATAACGTTAGTGCTATCAACTTGTTGAATATCAAGAAAATTGGTAAAAGGAGAAATAATATGCAATGGTTTAAAGTACCATCTAAAATTTACTTTGAAAGAGATTCAATCGAATATCTACACTCTATGCGTGATGTTGAAAGAGTATTTATCGTTACTGACCGTTCAATGGTTGATTTAGGATATGTTACTCGTGTAACAGATCAACTAGAAGGTAGACGTAATAAAGTTCAAGTTCAATTGTTCTGTGATGTTGAACCAGATCCAAGTATTCAAACAGTTAAAAAAGGTTTAAGTTTAATGGAAGCATTTAAACCAGATACAATCATTGCTATTGGTGGTGGATCAAGTATGGATGCTGCTAAGGGTATGTGGTTATTCTATGAACAACCAGATGTAAACTTTGATGATTTAAAACAAAAATTCATGGATATCCGTAAACGTGCATTCCGTTATCCAGAATTAGGTAAGAAGTCTAAATTAGTATGTATTCCTACAACTTCTGGAACAGGTTCTGAAGTTACTCCATTCGCTGTTATTACAGACCGTGAAGAAGGAAAGAAATATCCATTAGCTGACTACTCATTAACTCCAACAGTTGCTATTGTCGATCCGGCTTTAACAATGTCATTACCGGCTGTTATCACTGCAGATACTGGTATGGACGTATTAACACATGCAACTGAAGCTTATGTAAGTACACTTGCTAATGACTTTACAGATGGTCTTGCATTACAAGCTATTAAAATGGTATTTGAATATTTACCAAGAGCTGTTGCAAATGGTAAAAATGACCCAGAAGCTCGTGAAAAAATGCATAATGCTGGTACAATTGCTGGTATGGCATTCGCAAACGCATTCCTTGGTGTTAATCACTCAATTGCACATAAGATTGGTGCTGAATTCCATGTTCCTCATGGTCGTGCAAACGCAATCTTAATGCCACATGTAATTCGTTACAATGGTACTAAACCAGAAAAACCTGGTATTTGGCCTAAATATAATTACTACAAAGCTGATGAAAAATACGCTGAACTTGCTAGACTTCTTGGATTAAAATTTAAGACTACAGCTGAAGGTGTTGAAGCTTATGCAAATGCTTGTGGTAATTTAGGTAAAGACTGTGGTATTCAAATGTCATTCAAAGATCAAGGTATTGATGAAAAAGCATTTGATGCTAATCTTGAAAAACTTGCTTATCTAGCATTCGAGGACCAATGTTCACCTGCTAACCCACGTGTTCCATTAGTTGAAGATATTAAAGAAATCATGCGTCAAGCTTATAAAGGATTCTAGAAAACAAGGTTATAGCTATAAAATAAATAAGTTATAGTACATAAAACAAGAAAGATATTATCAATTTGAAATGCACCTCCTAATTTGGACAACCAAAGATGGAGGTGCATTTTAATATATCCAAACTTACAAGAGAACAAAAAATAGAAATTTATAGAAAACAACAATGGCAAAAAACATTACACTACATTATGTTGAAGAATTCTTTGCTTATTTTGATGGCTATACATCATTTATTCATATGCCATTTACAATTGAGTAAATAAAACATATAAAAACCCCGCCTTTCAGACTTTCGTTCTAATAACGGGGTTCATAACAAATTTACTGTACATCATTTTCTGGGTAATAATATGCATAGGAGCTACCACCACTATCACCAAACGCTAATTCAAAAATACCTTCTCCATATACCCATGTCGAAATTACTTGGGGTGTTAATGGTCCATCTACAACCATAATACTAATTGATTCATTATCTTCCATGATACACGTTTGCGTATTTTTATGTGTCACTTTAATTAACCCACATGCCGTACTAATCAGTGGACGTTCTTCCTTAATTGATGAAAATTTATCGTTAGTGACTGATTCAAAATTCAAAAGAACACTTTCATGAATTGTCACTAATGCAGGGCTATATCCTAATAAAACATCAGTTCCCTCATAATCCCATGATGCAAAATAACCATGTTTTAAATGAAAGTCCTTTGTAAGTACACCACTAACCCATTGGATTTGATCAGGCCGATTATCTAAATATTCACCTTGACACCGCCCTTGAATTTCACCATAATTACGATTCCATGCACCATCAATGAAATAACAATAATTTGTGATAAAGATTGGTTTCATAGTTATACGATGATAAACAACAAGATAACTTGGTAGTGGACGATCATGACCATAGCTTTTCGTTAGCTTCACACTCTTTGGGAAAACTTCTTTTATGGATTTGCATGAGAAATGTGGTTCATTAATAACTTGTTTTAATGATACTTGCGATTTTAATAATTTGTAAATATGCAAATCAACACTATTTAAGCTTCGTTTTGAATAGCCATACTTTATCATCGTTTATTTCTCCTCTTTTCATCATTATACAATGATTGAACTATTTTTACGACTTCACCATGTAGTTATATATTTTCTTACTACACGCGGTAAAAAAGAAGAGAATACTTACACTGGCACAACCCATCAATACCATCTCTGTACTCATCATCGTTACTGCACCGCTAACTAAAAATGAAGCTAATGGAATAGACGCTGACGATAAAGCATAAATAATGGAGTTTACACGTCCTAAATATTCAGGTTTAACACTTTGAATTGTCAAAACTCCTACATAGGTATAAAGCAAAGCCACACAGCCTCCACAAAAACTTCCCAAAATCAAAACTGCAATGTACATTATTTTATCATTCGTAATTATCCTTCCTAAAATCAAAGGTCCCAAGTACATGATTATTAGTGCAAAAGCTCCTAGTTTGATTAAGTGAAATTCACTAATCTTATTTCTAATTTTTGGATATAAAAATGATCCTAAGACACCACCTAAAGTCAAACTTAATCCAATAACAGATAACATGATTTCTCCTGAATGCAATATTTCTTTAACGAGTGGAGCTTCCAATGCATTAAGTGGTGCGTAAATACCATTCATGAAGGTTGCTAGAATTAATAAATACACAATTAACTTATTTCCTTTAATAAGTGAAAAACCATCTTTGAGCCTTTGAATATAGTTTCCATTTAATTCTTCATCCGTTAGCGTAACATTTCTAACTTTCACAAAGGACATGAGTAGAGCACAAACAAAAAATGTAACTACATCAATAAGTACTGCACCTAAAATACCAAATAAACCAATAATAACTCCTGCACTTGCAAGTCCACTGAATTCAATAGTACGCATTAATCCATTGTTTAAAGATACTCCTGATTCATACTTATCTTTTTCTAATAAACTAGGTAGCATGGATGCAGCTGCAGGCATTCTAAAAGCTTCCGCTGTTGATATAAAAATTGTGGATAATAATAAGTGATATTCATTTAACCAACCTTGAAATATACCTACCGCTATAATTGATACACAAATTCCACGAATAACATCAGATATAATTAATATTTTTTTCTTATTTAATTTATCAACCAAGACTCCAAGAAATGGCTGAAGTAGTATTGTAGGTAAACGATTCACTCCAAAAATTAGTGCTGACCAGAAAGCACTTCCCGTAATTGTATAGATAATCCAGGTAAATGCAATACTGTCTAATGAATCACCAAATCGATTAATAATATTTGCAGTTAGATACAATAGAAAGTTTTTATTTTTTGTAAACTCTCGATATCCACTATTTTCCATGCAGAAGGCTCCTTTTACAAAGCGGTATAATCGCCTCTCATAAATCTACACCTAACATCATGAATATGCAATGAAC
>NZ_JAVXGL010000050.1:0-13802 GCF_036657415.1 Anaerorhabdus sp.
TATATCCTAGAGCAATTCCCAACGTAATTGCTGCTTCTTGAGGAATACCTGTCATAATGCTCAAAGCAACTGCCATACACGTTGCATAAAGAGTATCTGTTGATGTAGCTCCACCAACATTCACAACACCTAAATAAATTACCTCTAATGATGCACCAATCAATACCCCTGTAGTGATATCTCCTAAAACAAATCCAACTACTGGACCAACAAAGATAGGTCTGTCTGCCATACCATTTGCACCAAATCTATAAAGCAATATTAAAGCCCAATAGATAAGTGCTACAATCAATGCTTGTAACATATCTTTCTCCTTTATAATTTTATTTTTATTTAATTTTTATTCGATTTTTGATATAATTTTAGCGTAATCTGATGGCGTTTTTTGTGTGAATACTTTGATTCCAACATCTATTATTCTATTCACGCTTTCTACATCATCAGTATCCAAGTAAACCATTTTTGAAATGGTTTTCTTGTTTTTTATTTCCGGCTTTGTGATGCTTCCATAATTTGCAAGATTAACTTCATGAATAGATGGAAATTCTTTGCATATCCTGTAAGCATCTTCCGGATTTCCTGTGATTAATAAAATTCTCATTGATTCACATCTTGGATCATTTAATACATTGATAACATCTTCTACACTTTTAATTAAACACTTGATTTCATTTGGCAAAACCATTTTCAAAGTGATTTGACGTGTTTCATCTGTTGAAACTTCGTCATTAGCCACAATTAAATGAGTAATTGCAAGTGTTTTTAACCATGTCGCAATAACTTGACCGTGTATTAACCTCTCATCAATTCTAAATCCTGCTAACATTTTATCCTCCTTTCTTATCATTAAACTATTTACTATAGTTTAAATTCACTTAAAAGCATTTCCATATTTTCTTTATTATTAATGTCGATTCCATTTTTATTCATATCTTTATTTTTCTTTACAATAAATAATATTGCTTCATTTATTGCAAATTCAATCAAATGTGAATCTGGTTTTATTTCAAACCCATTATCTTTTTCAACAATTTTTATGATCACATCTGCATTTTCAACAAATTGTTTGTTAAGTTCACCAGTAATAACAATAATTTTCATTCCTTTTTTATGAGCCATTTCAATAGCTCTTATTACTGCAGTTGATGCTCCAGTTCTTGAAATAGCAATTAAGGCATCATTTTCATTTCCTAACATAATATAGTTATAAAACTGTTCTGGAATCATCGAATAATTACATGAAATTCCATATCTTTGTAACCTAAAACCCAAATCCAATACAATAGGTACAGTATTTCCAACACCAACTATATGAGTATTTTTTGCATTCAATAATATTTTAGAAACGTCTATTAAAGTTTCTATATTAACATGGTTAGACAAGTTTAAAATTCTTTCTGAATGATATTCAAATAATTCACTTAAGTTGCTTACTTCCTTTTTATTTGCATGCATTTCATTTTTTCCAGTATCTCTTGATAGCAATATTCTCATTTGATAATAGCCACTATAACCCAAATGCTTACATGTTCTAACTATAGTTGCTTCACTTACTTCACACTTTTTAGCTAATTCAGAAACATTTAACATGACTACTTCATCTAGATTTTTAAGAACATATTCAGCTACCTTTTTCTCTGCTGAAAACAAATCCTCGTATGAATCCTTTATATTTTTCTCTACTGTTAGTTCATTTATCTCCATATATCCTCCTATAAAAGAAATATTATTTCTTAATCGTGAAATTATATTTTATATCTCCATTTTATTACTTTTCTTGCTTTTGTCAACAAAATAAAAAATATTATTTCACACCCAAGAAATAATATTTTTTATTCAGTATATTGTTTAAATTTCGCTAGATATTCAAAAAAATTGAATATTTTTTATATGTTTAAAATTTTTATTTATTTTAATCCTAGATTTTTATCCACCTCACAACGATATCTTAGAACTTTTCTTTTTTAGCTTGATTATTGTTTTTTCAATCGCATTTAGTCAATTAGGATTAATATTTCAATTCCAATGATAATATCTCTTTCACTGAAAATTTTTGACACTACTCACAATAAAAATTATTGGTAGAGGACTTATTAAAATTTAAAAAAGTGATAATCTTTCGCATACTATATAAAGTTACTAAAATAGTTCATAAAAAAAACTATTTCTAACGTAATGTAGAAATAGTCTTACTCTTTTTACTGGTGACTCCTTGGGGGATCGAACCCCAGACCCACTGATTAAGAGTCAGTTGCTCTACCATCTGAGCTAAGGAGTCATGCACACTTATTATATACTTCATAAAGTATAATTTCAATTCAATAAAAGCCCTTGCGGGCTCGTATTTTCTTTTGGTGACTCGTACGGGATTCGAACCCGTGAATGACGCCGTGAAAGGGCGCTGTGTTAAGCCGCTTCACCAACGAGCCAAAAAAAATGGCGCCTAAAACAGGGCTCGAACCTGTGACCTAACGGTTAACAGCCGTTTGCTCTACCGACTGAGCTATTTAGGCGTGTGCTAAATTATAATAACATGTGATGTAGTTCATTGCAACCATTTTTTATACTTTTTTAAAAAATATTTTATGATAGTTCATTCACTTCTTTTGTAGATAATTTTACTGGTTTCTTAGATTCTGTTTTAACTGCGAAAATAAAGTACCCAATATGAAAAATCCAGACTACGAATAATATCAATCTACCTACTGGAACATTCTTCATCATAATAAATCCAATTGCCATTGTAGCTGATACCATACTCATAATTTTAATCTTAACTTTTAATGACATACTTCTTTTTTGTACATAACTTTCTAAATTATTTTTATATAAATTTGTACTCTTAAACCAATCATTTAGTTTTTGTGAACTACGTGCGAAACAAAAGCCCGCAAATAACAAAAACACAAAAGATGGCATCAATGGTACAACTGCACCAATTGCCCCCAACACAAGGCTTATACAGCCTAATACGATATAAATATATTTCATACTTCTCTCCTTCTTTTTATTTGTTCAACAAAATGTTTTGTTACTAGAATTGGATTTGTAAATAACATTCTAGGTCCTGCATAACGCATAACAGTTTTAATCTTTTCTTGCATATCTTTTTTGTAACAATGTACTTTGCATGAACTGCAAAATGTTTTGGTATCTACGAATGGACAATGATCAATTCTCATACACGCATAGTCATATAGATTGTTGCAATCATTACATAATTCATATGCGTGATTTCCTTTACAATAAAGTCGAATCATCTTTTCAATTATTTCTTTTTCATGTTTTATTCTTTTTTCCCTATCACTCATAAATAATTTTGCCTTCTTTCATTTGTACAACATCATCTGCAATACATAGAGTTGAAGGTCGATGTGAAACTAAAACAATTGTCTTATCTTTTTGTTGCTTCAATGCTTTTAAAATAATCGCTTCATTTAGATTATCCAGATTACTGGTAGGTTCATCTAACAAGATTAATGGTGCATCATGAAGGAATGCACGCGCTACTCCTATTCTTTGTCTTTCACCACCAGAAAGTGTATCTCCTAATTCACCTACCATTGTTTCATAACCATCAGGAAGGGTATTTATAAAATCATGGAGAGATGCTTTCTTACATGCCTCTATAATTTGTTCTTTTGTAGCGTTTGGATTTGCAATCTTTAAATTATTCTCAATTGTATCTTTGAATAAAATTGTTTCTTGTGTCACAAAACTTTCAAGGTTTCTAAGATTGTTTGTTTTCAATTCTTTTATATCTGTATTCGAAATACTAATTTTACCATGTTCTACGTCCCAAAAGCGCATCAGTAATTTTAACAACGTTGATTTACCAGCTCCGCTTTTTCCAGCAATTCCAAGTATTTTATTTTTACGTCCATTTAAACTACAGTCATTTACTATTTCGTCATCCTCATAACTAAATGAAATATTTTGAATTTCAATTCCTTCAAATGTTTTATTTCCTTCACCATATGTTTCTTCAACAGCTGGCTTTTCCTCTAGTAAGTCGAGCACACGATTGGCAGATGCAAATGTGTAGGATAATCCCGTTCCAAGGTTCGCTACCGCAATAACTGGTCCAAATGAACTCAACATTGTAATTGTAGACAGTATAACCGCATCAAGTGCTACAATTCCTTGTGTATATAAATAACTAGACACAACTAAGATTATCATTCCAAACAGTAGAATTACGGCATTGATCATAGCTGTGCTTTTTCCTGAAATCAATTTCAGTGCTTTTTCTTTAACTGACATTTCTTCTGTTAATTCACTAATTGTTTGTAATTTTTCTTCGCCACAATTATATTGAATACTCTCGCTAACTCCTCGAACATTGTCTAAAATTGTGTTACTTATTTCTCCAATTTGATTACGAATAGAATCACCATATTTTTGTGCTACTCTTGAAATAAGAATTGGAATACCTACTCCTACAAAACCATAACCACTAAATGCAATTATACCCAAAATAGGATGATAACTACCCATAAAGACACTCATGATAATTGTCATAATAAATGCAATACATACCGGAGAAATTGTATGTGCATAGAAAACTTCAAGTAATTCAATGTCTGAAGTAATCACCGCAATTAAATTCCCCTTATCTTTACCCTCTAACTTAGCTGGTGCTAAAGTTCTTAGTACTGTGAAAATTTTATCTCTTAAAATCGCTAGTATCTTGAATGCAACATAATGATTACACGCCTGTTCACCATAACGTAAAAATCCGCGACTGATTGCCAAAATTATCATAGCTACGAAAATGAAAGATGAAATTTGGTGTTCTTTAAACACTTGAAAAAGTCCCATACCACCCAAAACAGGAATAAATATCGCTGCTAGAAATCCGAGAACACCTAAAACAATCGCAACGATCATAACTCCAGTCATTGATTTTACTATCTCCAAGAGTTTTAAAATAATTCTAGATTTTTTTCTCATGCTTCATACTCCAATTCTAAGTTTTCTAATTCATTCTGTGTTTTCCAATACTCTTTATATTTTTCATTGTTTTTGATTAGTGTTTTATGATTTCCTTGCCCAATTATTTTCCCTTCATCTAAAACAATAATTTCAGATGCATTCAATGCATTCTTCAAACGATGTGTAATTAATAATACAGCTTTACTTTTAGATAGTTCATAAATTAAATTCAGTATTTTATTTTCACTTTCACTGTCAATATTAGAAGTTGCTTCATCAAAGATATATACCTCACTATCATGTAAAAGTGCTCTTGCTAAAACAACTCTTTGATTTTGTCCTCCCGATAAATTAGATCCTTTCTCTTGTATAAATGTTTCTAATCCAGCTTGTGATTCAAAGAATTCCTTGAGATCAACTTTATCTAGAACATCCCACAACTCTTTGTCATCTGCATTCCTTTTTCCCATCATTAAATTTTCTCTGATGGTTCCTTTAAATACATAGCTATTCAAATTAACAAGAGTTACTTTATCCATTAAACTTACTTGCGTAATATCTTTCAAATCAACCGTTCCTATTTTTATAGTTCCTTTATTAGGAAAAAGTTTTTTCATCAAGAGTGAAGTAATCGTACTTTTCCCACTTCCACTCTCTCCAATTAATGCTGTAATTTTACCCTTTTGGACGGTTAAACTTACATCCTTAAGAATTTCCTTATTTCCGTAAGTGAAAGATATTTTTTCTAACTCAATCACACTTTCAGCTTCGAAATCTAAAGTTCCATCCACAGTTTGAGGCAAATCAAGAAACTTAAAAATCTTATCACTCGATGCAATTCCATTCATGGCAATGTGGAAATAAGAACCGAGTAGACGAAGTGGTAAGAAAAACTCTGCACTCAATACTACAATAATAAATCCTTGTGCAAGGGTTAAATTACCTCTTATCATTTGTTCAATTGCTACAATGATTCCAAGAGCGGAGGCTCCATATGCAACTAAATCCATGACGGATATGGAATTAAGTTGCATGATTAATACTCTCATTGTAACTTTTCTAAAATTTTCAGCTTCTTGATTCATCTTCTTATGCCGACTCTCATCTGCTTGGTAAATTTTCAATGTTGTTAGACCTTGCAAATTTTCAAGAAAACTATCTCCCAATGTTGTATATTGTCCCCAATATTTCTTCAATAATTTCTTCGCAAACTTTTGCACAAGAACAATCGAAATTGGAATTAATGGTACACAAATCAAGAGAATTGTCGCAACTTTCAAACTAATAGGAGCAATACATATAAACAATGTAATAGGAGCCAATAAGCTATAAAAAAATTGTGGAAGATAGGAACCAAAATAATTTTCCAACTGTTCAATTCCTTCAGAAGACATTTGTACAATCTCTGCAGTTGAAATTTTACTTGTGTAAGAAGATCCTAATTTCAATATTTTTCTATAAATATTTTCTCTTAAACTACGTTTTACATCTTTTGATGCGTAGTAACTCATTTTACTAGATTGAATCATACAGAATGAACGAATCACAATCATCATAATCGTAATTACTATTAGAATAATTAAAGAATTTGTAGTGATTTTTTCTTCTATTAAATTATTAATGAAATAGCCACCAGTTATTATTAGGATAATGTTTGATATTAAACTTACCCATTGATATATCACATTTCTTTTGACATACTTCATCGAAGATTTCATTTCTTTAATTAATCGCTTGTTTATCATATTACCTCCATGTACGTTAGGCTAGACTAACCAAACTCTTTAAAAAATAGTTAGGCATAACTAACTAATATTAGTTTATATGTTTTGTTTTGCTTTGTCAAATAAAAAAACAGATGATTTTCATCACCTGTCTACAGTTCTTCGTGTGTTAAATTTCTTACCCATTTCTCTTTTCTTACCAACCAATATCCAAAAGCCAATTTAATCAAATCTGTAGATTGACCTGCAATATACAAAGCATAAATACCAATTGGCGTAAAATACGCTAATACCGCAACCAGTGGTATATTAATTAACCACATGAATGCACTATCCATAATCAAAGTAGATTTTGTATCTCCACCCGCTCGAAGTACAAAGTAGTTTTGCGTATTTAATACATATATCGCAAACATGAAGCTTTGTATTCGCAACATATTTTCCGCTATTTTTAGTGCATCCATAGATATGTTTTGATATAAGTAAGGAATATAAAAACTTGCGATAAACATGAGTGTTGCAAATATAAAAGATAGAATAAAACTGAATCCCATTAATTGATAGCCATGCCTTCTACCTTCCTCAAGTTTATTTGCACCAAGTGGTTGCGAAATAAGCACCGTTGATGCCGCAGCCATTCCTCCAAATAAAACGAAAAATATATCTCCAATTGTACTTGAAATAGAAAAACCAGACATTACTTCAGGACCTCTTGTAGAATAAAATTTAAATAAAGTTGCCATACCACCAGCCCATAAAATTTCATTCATTGCAAGTGGAGCAGCTTTAATCATAATCTTTTTAGATAATGCAGCTGGTACATGAAACAATTCTTTAATCTTTGTTTTAAAATCAAATTCGTATTCTTTAATAAAATATAGTAATAATCCTGTTTCGATAAAACGAGCCACAAGTGTTGCATAAGCAGCACCACGAATTCCTAATTGAGGAAAACCAAAGTTTCCAAAAATTAAGCAATAATTTAAAAACGTATTGATTAATACTGCAATTGCACTGACAAACAAAGGTATCTTGGTTTCACCTATTGATCTCATTGAACCCGAAATACTAAGTGTTATCGCAATTGGAATATATGAAAACGATACTAATCGAGCATATAAGACTCCCATTTCAATAACCGCTGGATCATTGGTAAAGAAACCTAGAATTGCTTCTGGAAATATAAATACCAGTAAGAAAAACACCAGCATAATTGCAATCGATATATTAAGCAAAAATCTAAATGATTCTTTCATCTTATCCATATTTCTTGCGCCAAAGTATTGTGCAATAAATATAGAACCCGCAGCGACAATTCCATTTGCACCATATTGTGCAATGATATAAAAACGATTAACCGCAGCAACTCCACCAATTGCAGCATCCCCCAATTGACCTACCATTAAGTTATCAACTAAATTGACTGATCCTGTAATTAGTTGTTGAAGCATCAATGGTACCCCAACCATGATTGCAGCTTTCATAAATGCTTTATCGCCAATGTATTTTGATAAATTCATTCTTTCATCCCCCAATCTTATTTGACTAATTTTATCACAAAGATTGTTGCAACGCTACAAAGAAAAAGTCGGTTTTACCCAACTTTAGCAATTTCTATTTTCAATATCCATAATTGTTGCAACACGCTCAGCATGACGACCACCTTCAAATGTTGCATTCACCCATTCATCTACTATCATCTTTGCAAGTTCAACACCTACAACGCGTGCACCAAAGCATAAAATGTTTGTATTGTTGTGTTGCTTTGATAGCTTTGCAGAAAATGGTTCAGAACACACGCAAGCACGAATACCTTTTACTTTATTACAAGCTATTGATATTCCAATACCAGTTCCACAAATACAAATTCCACAATCAACATCGCCTTGAACAACCGCATTAGATACTTTTTCTGCAGCAAATGCATAGTTATAACTTTCAGCATTATCAGTTCCATAGTTTACGACTTCAAATCCTCGATTAACTAAATGTTTAAGGATTTCATTTTTTAATTCTACAGCTGAATGATCATTACCAATACCAATTTTCATATATTGCCTCCTAATAGATTTTCTTATACATCTTATAATTATACATTACAATTTTAACATAATTCTGTGTTTCAGGATACGGAATAACATCGAGCAATTCACCATTCTTAGAATAGTCTTTGTTGGACAACCATGTTTTCGTAATGTTCAGCCCCGCATTATATCCTGCAAGTTGTGTCGACACTTCACTAAATTCCTTTTTCAATAAACTTAGAAAATATGTACCATATTTAATATTTGTTTCAGGATCAAATAAATCATCATAAACAGTCCCACTATCATTTAAGCGCATTTTTAACCATTCAAATGTATCTTCGGTAATTTGCATTAAACCTCTAGCATTTGCTCTTGATACTGCATTAGGATTAAATTTACTTTCTTGATGAATTATTGCATAAACTAAATTCTTATCAATATGATATTCTAGCGCATATTTCTCTACATATTCACTATATTCTCTTGGATATACAAGTTCTAAGCTCCTACGTTCTCCTTCAATACGAAAACTGATTACAATCAGCACTAAAGAAACTATCGCAAGAATGATATTGAGTGAAGTAGTTTTAAGCTTTAATTTTTTCTTTTTTGTCATACTATTCATTATACTTGTTAAATCAAAAAAAGAAAGCCTGGAAAAATCCAGACTTATTCTTCAATTTCGATAACTTGTACAGGACAATTGTCTCTAGCTTGTCTAACTGAATTTTCAATATCCACTGTTATATCTGCAAATACTTCAGCTAAATTGTCCTCATTCATCTTAAATACTTCAGGACATGTACTTGCGCACATTCCACAACCAATACATCCTGGATTTATTTTTACTTTCATTTTTTTCTCCTTTTAGAATACAACTGTTAATAACATTTTAAAATCTTCGACTGCATATATAGCATGTGGTTTTCTTGCTGGCATCACAATTGATTCTTTTTCTTCAAGCATGAACTCTTTTCCATCAATTGTAACTCTTGCCTTTCCTTCTAAAATAGTTACTAATGCATCCCCATTTGACTCATGTGTACTTATTTCTTCATCTTTCGAAAATGCGAATAATGTTATGCTGACTGCATCATTTTGTGCAAATGTCTTACTTACTACTTGCCCTTGATTTATTTCAATCAATTTCCCCATTTCAAAAATTTCTTCAAAATCCATATTTTTAATCATTTAATATTTCTCCTTCTGTAGAAATTGTAACAACTTGCCACGGAATAAATTTTCCACTATTCTTTAAAGCTTGTATAGCTGCCTGCTCAATTCCACCGCAACATGGGACTTCCATTCGTACAACTCTCACTTCTTTAATTTCATTATTTCTAAGTATTTCAGATAATTTTTCGCTATAGTCTACCATGTCTAACTTAGGACATCCAACTATTGTTACATACCCTTTCATAAAGTCGCTATGAAAATTGGCATAAGCATACGCTGAACAATCTGCCGCAATTAACAATTTAGCACCATCAAAATAAGATGCATTTGTCGGTACAAGTTTAATTTGTACTGGCCACTGTTTTAATTGACTTGTTTGTTTTTTCTCGACGAAATTATTCGCAAATTGATGACTTAAAGTTTTAGCATGCGATCCTGGACAAGCACATGTCGTTTCTTTTCGACTTTGCATATTTACTTGTACTGCTTCATGATCATAGGCCAATGCTTCTCTTTCTTCAAATGTAATAGCACCTGTAGGGCATGTAGGTAAACAATCACCTAAGCCATCACAATAATCATCTCGCAATAATTTAGCTTTACCATTTACCATTCCTATTGCGCCTTCGTGACATGCAATTGCACATGCAGAACAGCCATTACACTTCTCTTCATCTATCTTAATAATTCTTCTTTTCATAAGCACACTCCTTGCCTTTACATACGCATTATACTAAAGTTAAATCATCAAAACCGTTGTTTTTACAACAAAAAAGGAAATTTATGAAAACCATTGAACAATTACTTACGACCATGAACTTATTTAAAAATATAAACCCAAATGAAATACTTAATATTCTCAACCAATTAAATCCACATACCAAAAAATATGAACAGGACACGACAGTATTCCATCCTGGTGAGACAAATTCTCTAATTGGTATTATTCTTAAAGGTTCAATCCAAATATATAAAGATGACTATTGGGGTAATCGTAGTATATTAACTGAGCTTGGATATGGGGAACTATTTGGTGAAGTATACGCCCTTACTAATGAAATACTTGGTGTTACTGTCAAAACAACTGCTGAATCAGAAATCTTATTCATAGATATTAAGAAAATTCTTGAGTGTTCCAAATTGAATAACTCTTATATCCAATTAGTTACTAATCTTCTATCTGAATTCGCACAAAAGAATCTATTACTTACTAGAAAAATAGATATTCTTTCTAAGCAATCCACAAGAGAAAAGGTACTTACTTATCTTTCCGCACAGTCTTTGAAAAGCAGATCTTCTGTTTTTGATATTCCTTTTAATCGGCAAGAGCTTGCAGATTACCTTTGCGTTGACCGTAGTGCCTTATCAAATGAATTATCCAAATTAAAAAAAGCAAATTATATTGATTTCAAAAAAAATAAATTCATTTTAAAAAAACAATGAAACAACCAAGCTTCACGCCAACAAGACACAGATTATATTTACTCTATTTTTAATTCATTGTGTTACACTAAAATCGAAAGAAGGTGCCTTATGAAAATAACAGAAGTCATCCATGATTTGCAAAGTAACGCAAATCCATCACGTCGAAAAGTAATGTTAAGAAATGGAGGAGCTGAAGATTGCCTCGGTGTTAATCTTGGTTATTTACGCCAATACGCTTTGAAACTTAAAAACAATGAAGATCTTCTTTATGCCCTTTGGTCAACAGATATCACTGATGCTAATTTACTTGCAGCTATGGCCTATTCTGATCAACCCTGTACTCTAGATGAATTTCAAGAACTTATTGAACAGTCTACTTATATTGAAATAAACGATGAACTTTGTTTTAAAAGCTCACTCAATCCTAAAGATAAAAATATGCTCATCCAATTATGGATTGATTCTGAATATCCATTGCTCAGACGTTCTGCTTGGGATTTAATTATTACACTTATCCTTGATAAGAATGCTACCCCTAAACAAATAAACACTTGGTTGAAGCGTATTAAAAAAGATATGTTAAAAGAAACAGGACGAGCACAAGAAACAATGAATCGTGCCCTTTCTGAAATTGGTATTCACTATGATGAATATACCGAAGAGTGCATCAAACTTGGTGAAGATATTGGACTTTATAAGGATTACAAACCAAGCAAAGGATGTACATCACCCTATGCTCCTATATGGATTAATGTATTAAGAAAAAAACTTAACAAATGATAATAATCAAGATAATAATTCTAATATAGAATTATTATCTTTTAATTTACCCAAAATCCTTATATGTTAAACATCCCTTGTTTTTTTATTAATATGCGTTATTATAGAGATGGAAATATGCTCATATCACAAATAGAAAGGAATTCCATAATTATGAAAAAAATTGGAATGTTTTGTTTTGCAGGAATGAGTACTAGTGTTTTAGTAAAGAAAATGAATGAATATGCAGTATCTAATAATTTAAATTGTACAATCGAAGCATATTCAGAAACAGAAATAGCATCAAGAGTCAAAAATCTAGATATTGTTTTATTAGGACCACAAATCAAATATATGAAAAGTCGCGTAGAGGGAATTTGCAAACCACTTAATGTACCTGTTATGGTAGTCTCTAACGTTGATTTTGGAAGAATGGATGCCACTCATGTGTTGACAGAAGCTTTGGCATTATTAAGCATGAATAATGAAAAATAATCTGCTCAGTTGGATAAACAAAAATAGAGATCCAAACATAGCACCTAATCTTAAAAGACTTTTCGCATTCATAATCGATTATTTCATAGGATCTATTTTTGTTAGTTTTATTCCTATGATTTTAGTAAGTATAATAACTCAGGAAAAAGTTATCACAGTAAATCTGATGAAAACTATTCCTTTTGACATGCAGTTAATATGCTGTATTGTGTCTATTGTACTAGCTGTATATTATTATTGTATTATTCCCTTGAACCCCACGCATTTAGGGCAAACTCTTGGAAAACGAATTATGAAAATCAAAGTTGTTAAAATGAATGGTAGCAACATTACTTTAACTGATATTTTAAAAAGAGAAATTCTTGGTGCAATGTTAATTGAAGGAGAAACAACTTTTCCTTCTGCATACTTTAGAAATATTCTATATCAATTCATGCCTGCATTTTTATCACAAGCATTAGGTTGGCTATCTATTATTATTTCAATCATATCTATTGTAGTTGGTTATTTAGGCATCAATCATCGTATGATTCATGACTTTATTGCGGATACAAAAGTTATCAAAGCCTAGTGAACATGTTTTTTTAAAATATAACATGTTTCTAAACACTCAAAATCGATTTACAAAAAAGACCATTAGTTCTTAAATGAATGTGAACTACTGGTCTTTTCTATTTAAATAATAATCGAGAAGAGATTCAAATGCTAAAATTGTTTTCCCATAAAAGTAATCAGCTTCAGAACTTGAAAGAGGGGTGAAATTAGATTTTACAACAAATGATAAAGTACTTTTATGACTGAGAGTTGAACTTGGTGTACCTAAAATCGATACAACCTTGATAGCATATTTCCGTGATTCATCAACGATTCTCACAATTTCAGCAGTCTCACCACTTTTAGAAACTACAATTAATAGAGATACATCTTGTTGACTCTTTGTCTTAGAAGCAATATCCATTGGATTACCTAAATAGCCGCTAAAACCAAACAAAGATAATCGACGGTTTATGTAATCGCAAATTAGTCCAGAATAATCCAAACCAACAAGTGCAATTCTGCCTCCTTTGCATTCATCTAAAAGTTGTACAAAATAATCAATCTCACTCATCGAAGAATTAACGAAAAGATTATCGAAGTGATTTGAAGTAAATGAAAAATTATTATTTTTACTTTTAAATGATTCTTTTATTGCATAAATCATTTCACTATATCCTGAAAATCATAGCTTCTTAACTATTCTATATATAGTTGTTGTATAAGA
>NZ_JAVXGL010000051.1:0-13733 GCF_036657415.1 Anaerorhabdus sp.
ATTTCCCTGCCGTTACCATTTTGATTATACTTTTTCTTATTCCTTTGATTTTATCATTTATTTTATCCATAATTTGCTCTCCTTGTTTATTTATTTTATCACGGATTATCTATTTTTATCCAATAAGGTGCAACGAATAATAACTTTACTATTTATTTTAAAATAAATAGTAAAGTTGCCCTGTATTTGATAGAATTGAATTAGAAATACTTTGCGAAAAGCTTCGAATAATTATCTAACCTATTTGCTTACTAAAATCAATATTTTTTCAATTGAACGAAAAAATTGGAGGGGTCCTATGAATTTAGAACAAAAAGCATTAGAGTTTTTTGCTTTTCTTGAAGAAAACTATTATTTAAAACGCGACTTATCCTCTGTTCAAAAATGTTTAAGTGATCATATTTCTTGGATTGGCACAGGTGTCAATGAAGTGTGTTCAAACTTAGAAGAAGCAGAACAAGCACTTGCGAATGAAGTTAAAGAGTACAGTGGAACATTTACTATTTCAGACTCTGATGTTAACTATGTTGAACTTTCTTCAAATTTATGTGTTATCTTTGGTTCACTTATTGTGACACCTCAATCAATAGACTTAGCAGAAGAAAACTTACGGTTTTCAGTTGTACTAAAAGATGTGGATGGTGACATGCAAGTTGAGCACATTCATTTTTCACACCCTGATTTAATGCAAGGTGAAGATAGCTACTTTACTCCTAAATCACGAATGAACAATTGTTCTAATCTTCAAGAAAAGGTTGATATTCGTCGCCGCCAACTCGAAATTCTTACAAAGAATATTCCTGGTGGTGCTCATCAATGTTTAGATGATGCTAGTTTGACAGTCTTATCCATGAGTGATGGATTCTTAAATATGGTCGGTTACACACGCGAAGAAATTAAAACACTTTTTGATGATAAATTCATGAATTTAATCTATCCCGAAGATCGCGCCAAAGTTTTGCATGACATCCAAGCACATGACCCTGAT
Source organism: Anaerorhabdus sp. (assembly GCF_036657415.1). Lineage (NCBI taxonomy): Bacteria > Bacillati > Bacillota > Erysipelotrichia > Erysipelotrichales > Erysipelotrichaceae > Anaerorhabdus > Anaerorhabdus sp. The sequence goes on from NZ_JAVXGL010000051.1 coordinate 989, forward strand.
AAGAGTGAATTAGAATTAGAGTATCGTCTTTACCATAAAACTGCTCAACCAATTTGGATACTCGACAAATGCCGTCGTGTTCAATCTGATGGAAAATCTACATTCTACTGTATTTTGATTGAAATCACTGATCGTAAGCGTGAACAAGAAGCTTTACGTTTATCTCTTGAAAGATATCAAGTTGTAATCAATCAAACTACAGATATTGTGTTTGAATGGGATGTGTTGAATGATACTTTAATTTTTTCAAATAATTTTATTAAGAAATTCGGATATGATGCCATTTCAAGCGAAATATCTCATCGTTTAATACTTACCGATAATATCCATCCTAGTGATAAGAAAAGCCTTTCTACAATCATGCGCCAATGTCTTTCTGGAGTTCCCTATTCTGAAACTGAATTAAGAATCAAGAAAGAAAGTGGCTCTTATCTTTGGTGTAGAATCCGTGTTACTACACAATTCAATGATTATAGACAACCTGTTAAGGTAATTGGAATTATTGTTGATATTAATGATGAGAAGAAACAAAAACAAAAACTTCTTGATCAAGCACAACGAGATCCATTAACTGGTTTATATAATAAATCTGCCATTTGTTCTGTCATTGAATCTTGTATTAAAGATAATACCGATAACGTTAATCAGGCTTTATTGATTTTAGACATCGACTATTTCAAAAATATTAATGATACTTATGGACACTTAACTGGTGACCGTGTTTTATCTGAAGTTGCAAAAGCACTTAAGAACGCAACTCGTTCTACAGATTTCGTTGGTAGAATTGGAGGCGATGAGTTCATTATCTTCTTACCTGAGGTTACAACAGCAGAAGCAGTTATCAAAAAAGCAAATACTATTTTAAATGAAATAAGAAAACTTAGACCCTTCACAACTGAAAAACATTTGACTTGCAGTATCGGTATTTCAATTACCTCTTCACCTGAAACAAATTATACCGATTTATACCAACAAGCCGATGAAGCACTCTATACAAAGAAAAGTGAAGGTCGTGACGGCTGTTCCTTATTTGATAGCCAATTGCATTTAGATTTGTATCATTCTTGGACAAAACTCAAAACTGACGGAAATCTCGATAACAATTACACTAAGAATTACATCCTTGATCAAGGCTTAGCACAATACTGCTTCCGTACCTTATTCTCATCAAAAGACTTCGAAGGATCCCTTACAAGTCTTCTTGAAATCATTGGACGTTCATTTGATGTAAGTAGAACCTATGTTTTTGAAAGTTCTGATGATTATAACCATGTAAGTATGACCTATGAATGGTGTAATGATGGAATTGATCCTCAAATTAATCATCTCCAAGATTATTCTTATGTAGAAGATTTAGATGACTATAAGAGTAACTTTAACAATGAGGGATTATTTATATGGTCCAAAAATTCTGAGACTGGTTCACATTTACAAGAATTACTTGAATCTCAAAATATTAAATCAATGCTTCAATGTGCAGTATTCTATGGAGATGATTTCTTAGGCGGTATTGGTTTCGATGAATGTCTACGTGAAGATCGTGAATGGACAGATGCGCAAATCAATAGTTTCAAACTAACCGCAAATGTTTTATCTACATTCCTTGTACAACATCGTATGCTTCAATATATTGAAAGACTTATGGAAGACAAACAATCAAACTAAAACATCAGTTCTTCAACTGGTGTTTTTTAGTCTAAAAACTCTTGAATTGTTTGTGTTACTAAATCATGGTCCTCATTGGGTTGTAGTCCACTAACAGCGATTGCTCCGATAAATCCAGCATTTTCTACATAGATAGGAAATCCACCGTGGATAACTGCATAGTCTTCAGTCTTAAGTCCATATTTACTGTGGATAAGTGTTGAATCACCATTTAGTTTAAAATGAATAAATTTTGATGAGTGATGAAAGTACATTACTGTATTTATTTTTCTTTTCAACCAATGATCGTTATCAGGAATACACTTGTCTGCTGAAAAGTGAAATAGCATTTTTCCATTCGCTACAATCTCGACACAAACTTGTAGATCTTTTTCTATTGCATAGTTCGCAATTTTTTGACCAATTCGTAGTGCTTTTTCAGCGTTAAATTTTTTAAATCGTAATTGCTTTTCTTCTTCTAAAGCGAGTATCATTTCTTCAGTCATAAATTTCTCCTTTAACTATTTTTTCTATCATCTTACCTACTCCATCATTTTCACATCGTTCACAAATTGCAGTAGCGTACTTTTTGATAGTCTCACTTGCATTACCCATCACCATATTATTTCCCCCTAAAGAGAACATGGTTTCATCATTTACATCATCGCCAAACATGTAACTATCTTTAATTGATACATTATTTTTCAAACAATATAATTTGATAGCATTACCTTTGTTGGCATTATGATGTGTTAATTCAAATCCTTTGCCTGCGTAGAATGCTTTTGTCATATCAAATTTGTTAATTAATTCCTTCAGTTCCATTTCATTATGATTATATAATCCTAGAATTTTATATATTTTTTGTTTTCTAAATAAATCAATTGAACAATTCTCTGTGAAGCCCACCATTTCATCCTTCGATATTGGATATACAAAGTTTTTTATAACCTCTCTGTTGGCATAAATATGATCAGCCGATTTGAATATCGCATTCACATTATTGTTTTCAAATAATTCATATAAACAAACAAGATTTTCTTCACTAATTGGATGTTCAATAAGATCTGATACATAAGCACCATTAAATCCAATTGTATCAATTTCACTTCCTATTTTATTCGCTAGATAGTTTACAAACTGTATTGGCCTTCCACTCACAAGCACAACATGATATCCATTATTAATCGCTTCTTTTATGGCTTCACTATTTCTTGTTGAAATGGTTAAATCTTTTTGCATTAACGTTCCATCTAAGTCGATAAAGATTGCTTTTTCCATTTATCTAATCTCCCTGTTGTGAATTTGATTGTCTGCATGATTACAAATAATGCAACTGCCGAACAAATCGAAGTAATGAATTGTTTTGAAATTGCCCATGATGATAAAACAATAATCATATCTAGAATAAATAAAATTGTAGCTAAATCAACCTTCTTCAATAACAGTCTTATCAGCATAGCTAATACATCTGTTCCTCCAGTTGCACATTCACGATAGATTGCTAATCCAATTGATAACCCTACCAATAGACCACCTAATATACTCGCAAGCATAATTGAATTAGTAATATGAATCTGTGGAATAAAACGTAAGAATAGTGGCACCATAATTGTTACATATAATGTTTTTATTCCAAACTTTCCACCAAGAAACACAGTACTAATAATCAATAGAGGAATTGAAATACAAAGTGAAATAAGATCAACTGAAATACTTGTTATTGTACTTGCTGTAATTGCAAGTCCTGTAATTCCTCCTGGTGTAAGTGCATATTCAGTAAAGAACAATCGTACAGCCAATGCTGTTAAAAATGCTGATATTGTAAGATATACGATATCTAATACTTTTTCTTTCATGAATCCTCCTAAAAAGAAAGTCTAGTTAAACTAGACATTTCGTTATTCTAAATTAAACTTCTTTGCTGCATCATCAATTGCAGTACGACATTTTTTAAATCCTGCTTCAATTCCATCTGAATCTTTAAAAATCGCTGAAGAAAGTACAATAACATCTGGATTACATTCAATTAGTTTTTCCATATTATCTGCTCTTAATCCACCATCGATTGCAAGTTCGCATTTTGGATTTTTTTCATCAATTAATTTACGTGCTCTATTCACTAAATCAATTGCACTTTTTCTCCATCCCCAGTTGTCCTTACCATCTGTTTCATCAACACCATGTGTAACAATTTGAAGACGATCAATATCATAAATTGACTCTTCAACAAAACACAATGGTGTATAGCATCCTACTGTTAATCCAACTTTAAGTTTTCTTTCTCTACACCAGTTAATAATATAAGCTAACTGTGCACCAATAAAATGTTCTGCTGGTAAAATAAGCATATTTGCACCTGCTTGATAAATTTGTTCGATGAACATTTCATCCATGCTTACTGTATAGAAATGACATTCAATTGGTAAATTTGTTTCTGGACGAATACCTGCAATAATTTGATGTCCACCCATAAGTTTCATATTTTGTAAATCGTGCATATCTGCTGCATCTGAATGAATGTAATCTACTCCTGCATCACTTGCTGCTTTTACTACATCTGCAATTCTGCCGTAGTTTACATGTGCTAATCCTGCTGAAATTTTAATATGTTTCATATTTTTTCCTCCTATAAGTTACATATTTCATTAACAATTTCTAGAATTGTTTCTGTTTTTTCCATTGGCAAATGTTGCCAAATCTCACAATATTTGATTCTATCTATTTCACTTTGTTCTAAATTAAATTGACTCAAATTAAACTCTAAACTATTTTCTTTTTCAAAGTTAGATAATACTTTATAAAAATCTTTTGCCGCTTCACTATCATCCTTGTCACAATAAGATTCATCAAATAGACGACATACTGTTGCGAACTTTGTTTGATACTTTTCGTATGTGTATTTCACAAATGTTGGATAGACCATTGCTAATGCTTGTCCATGAGATAAATTATTGACGAAGCTGCCGATAATCTCAGATAGTGGATGTGGAAGTGCTGCCCCATTGTTTGCTAAGGCAATTCCTGCATAGGTATCCGCAAGCATTAATTGTTCACGATACTCTATTTTATTTTCCATTAAGACTTTGGGAAGAGTTTGCACTATATTTTTGATTGCTTGTAAAGAGAAGTTTTCGGTAATTGGATTACCCTCATTCCTTAAATAAGACTCAAATGCATGTGTAAATGCATCAAATGCTGTCGATACTGTAATACTTCTTGGAAGGGTCATTGTTAGTTCAGGATCAAGTATTGCCACATCCACAAAATTATCTTGGTGGAATACTGTGAGTTTCATTTTTGATTCAACATCCGTGATAACACTGGCTTGTGTACATTGTGATCCTGTTCCTGCAGTCGTTGATAATGCAATTACTGGTAATTTTGTATTACTTATTGTCTCATATCTTTTGGCAAAATTATCATATTTTTCAAACATTTCTTGCCAATTTATTATCTCACAATCGAAACATAAACTAATAATTTTTGCTGTGTCAATTGAAGAACCTCCACCCATCGCTACAACAACATCTACATCATTGTCTCTTGCTAATTGAAGTCCTTTATCAACAGCACTTGTGGTCGGATTTGGTTCTACTTCTAGGTAACATGTTGTAATAATTTCGTTCTCTTTTAAATTTTTAAGCACCGAATCAAACATTGGGCGTATGGCATCATTCATAACCGGTCCTACTAACAATACCTTATTACCATATCGTTTTACTATTTCTGGTAATTGATTGACTTTCTTTGCACCAAAGATTAATTCCGTGGGTTGTTGATAATTAAAGTTCATAGGTTCCTCCTTCACGCTTTCATTATACCGTTTATTCATGATTCCTCGTTTCGCTTGCTTACCGAAAAGTTGTGGTAAAAATATACGAATTAGGATAGTTTTTCCGCTATATTAAGGCAAGTTGATGTTAACTAGTTTTCCTAATTTGTTTTACAATTATACTGAGGTGAAATATATGAAAACATACAATATTGGTATTTCTGGTTTTGGATTAATGGGTAAGGTACATAGTCAATGTTATTTGCTTCAACAAATTAATTATCGACAAGATTTTTTAGTTAATCTAGAGAGTTTAAATACCCTAGAGATCAAGAATGATAATCATTTATTTAGGCACCAAACTACTTCCTTCAGTGAGTTTTTAAATAATAACTTAGATTTAATCGACATCTGTACGCCAAATTCTTCTCATTATAATCAAGTTAAACAAGCGCTTGATAAAGGGTTGAATATCTATTGTGAAAAGCCCCTTTGTTCGACGATTGAAGAATCCATTTCCTTGGTTAAACAAGTAGCATCGACAACCCTTTTAAATCAAGTTGCACTTGTTTATCGCTTTATTCCAGCATTTTCAATTGTCCGTGATGTGCTTGCTTCAGGACAAATTGGTACTCCTTTACACTTCTCATTCACTTTACGTCATGCTAGTTATTTACATCGCCCAAAGAATAATGAATGGCGAACTAATAAGGCTCAAAGTGGTGGTGGCGTCATTGTTGATTTAGGAATTCATGCTTTTGATATCATTCGCTTTATATTAGGAGAGTTTTCAACAATTTCTGTGAATTCTCTTACTTATTCTCAAGATAATGAAAAAGTACTACCTACCGCTATGAATGATTGTGATGATTATTCTTCATGCTATTGTAAGTTATCGAATAATATTTTTGGTACAATAGAACTATCCAAGCTTTGCCAATCTACCCGACCTGAATGGGTTCTTGAAATATTTGGAAGCAAAGGTTCTATTTATGCTGACGCTGATAATGCTAATGAAGTTTGTGTTACTGCCTCTACAAATAGTAAATCAATAATTCGTGACTTATCATTATCAACTTATTCAAAAAATCTTAAATCATGGCTAAGTGGTTTCCCTGTTTCAAGAGAAATTGCTCCACATATGGCTTCCATTCGCTCTGTTCTTTGTGCTATGCACCTAAATCAACATATTGAAGGTGTACCTACGTTTTCTGAAGCACTTGCTTCACAACTTGTAATTGAAGCAGGAATTGAATCCATCAAATCAAACGGAACCGCTGTTCCTGTTAAACAAATAGAAGAGGTACTCAATGATTACTAATTTTGAAATCTATGCAGAAATTTTATTACGCAAAGGTGTTAACCTACAAAAAGGACAATACCTATCTGTAAGTTGCCCTGTTGAAGGAAGTAAGTTTATGCAAATTCTATCCGAAGTTGCATATAAACTTGGTGCCTGTTATGTTGAGATAGAATTTTTCGATCCACTTCAAGATCAAATTCGCTATCAAAACTGTTTATTAGAATATAGTGAAAGTTATCCTGAATATCTCGTAAAGAAAAAAATCAATATGGCTAATGATAAAGTTGCCCTATTGAAGTTTAATCCTGGTATTATTCCTACAGTAGAGTTTGATTCACGAATAAAAGTTAATTCAATAAAAGGCATGAATAACGCTTTAAAACCTTATACCCAAATCAAAAGAACAAAGACTTTCAACTCATGTTCAACTGTATTACCCACACGATATTGGGCGAGTCAAGTATTTCCAGACCTTTCTGGTGACGAAGCTTATGCAGCACTATGGAATCTACTTTTTCAAATTGCTCAATGCGAGTTAGACAATCCCCTCGACTATTGGGAAAATCATATATCTTCGATTAACGAAAGAAGAAACTACTTAAATGATTTAAATTTAACAAAATTACATATCATAGATGATCAATCTGATTTTACTGTTGAACTTCCAAATAATCATGTTTGGGTTGGAGGTTGTGAACATACCGTTGAAGGATTACGTTGTATGCCAAATTTTCCCACTGAAGAAATATTTACCGCATGTTCAAAATATGGTATAAACGGTAAAGTTCATTCTTCAAAACCGTTTATTTATCAAAATGAAATTATTGATGATTTTTATTTGATTTTTGAAAAAGGAAAAATTGTTAAAGCATATGCCTCTGTTGGCCAACGTACTTTAAATGCTTTGTTGAACCTTGAAGAAGGCACACGTTATTGTGGAGAAATTGCTTTACTACCAGGATCAACAATCATTTCAAAAACAAATACTATTTTCAAAAATACATTGCTTGATGAAAATGCCGCATGTCATATGGCAATCGGTTGTGCTTATCCTATCAATATCAGCGAATCACTTATTTACTCTGCAACAGATTTCGAAGCTCATGGCATTAACTTTGCAACTATTCATTGTGATTTCATGTTTGGAAAAGAAGATACTACCGTTGTTGGCGTGGATGAACATAACCAAGAAATCCAATTGATTCAAAATGGGAAATGGATGTTTTAATTACTTCTTTATCAATGCCCCTATAAATTATTAGCAATAACCATACAACAAAGATTTGTGTGCATAGAAGGATAAAACTAGAGAATACTTCTATCAAACTTTATAAACAACAAAAAGATTATGCAAATAATCTTTTTTCTTAGTATTCTCATTGTACAGTGCCTCTTGTTTTGTTATGATGATGAGAACAAAAAGAAGGATGGATTCACAATGAGAAATTTAAAAAAATGCAATCGTATTGTCATTAAGGTTGGCTCTTCTACCTTAACTCATGAAAGTGGTTTATTAAATATTCGCCGTATTGAACAACTTGTTAAAGTACTAGCGGATATCAAAAACAGCGGTAAACAAGTTATCTTAGTAAGTTCAGGGGCACAAGCAGTAGGCTTTGGTCGTTTAGGTCTAAAAGAAAAACCTAAAGACATGCCTGGAAAACAGGCAATTGCTGCAATTGGTCAATGCGAGCTTATGTATATTTACGATAAATTATTTTCCACCTATAATCATGTCACTTCACAGATCTTATTGACTAAAGAAGATGTGGACAATCCTAAAAGAAGAAATAATTTACATAATACTTTTTTACGTCTTTTAGAAATTGGAGCGTTACCTATTGTAAATGAAAACGATTCCGTTTCTACAGAAGAAATTGAAATTGGTGATAACGATACATTAAGTGCGATTGTCGCTACATTAACACAAGCCGATCTTTTAATTGTTTTAAGTGACATTGATGGATTGTATAACGACAACCCTAAAACAAATCCAAATGCTACACTTATTCATCATGTGAAAAGTATTGATGGTGCAGTAGAATCCATGGCTCAAGGCGCTGGTTCAAATCGTGGAACAGGTGGTATGATTACTAAAATACAAGCTGCAAAAATTGCTAATCAACATGGCATCGATATGGTCATCATGAATGGTGAAAATCCAAACTTACTTTACGATTTATTTGAAAATGAAACAATAGGAACTTATTTTGAAAGCACACAAAGCAAGGAGGTAGAACAATGAACACACTTATCCCTCTAGCAGAACAAGCACGTCAAGCAAGTTTTATTCTTGCAAATGCTTCCACACAACAAAAGAATAAAGTGTTGCATTGTATTGCAGATAAATTAATTCAACAAACACATACTATTATTCTTGCTAATCAACAAGATTTAGAAAATGCCAAACAAAATGCAATGTCTAATGCGATGATAGACCGATTAACTTTAACGAAAGAAAGAATTGAATCTATGGCACAAGCTGTTTTAGAAATTGAACTTCTTTCTGATCCAATTGGCCAACTTCTTGATTCTACACTACGACCTAACGGTCTAAAAATTGATAAAATTTCTGTCCCTCTTGGAGTATTAGGATTTATCTACGAAGCACGTCCCAATGTCACTATTGAAGCTGCTTCATTATGTATAAAATCTTCCAATGTAGTTATCCTTCGTGGCGGAAAAGAAGCATTACAGTCTAACTGTTGCCTCGTGGAACTCATGCGTGAGGCTTTACGCGAACATGATCTTCCAGAAGATTGTATTCAACTCATTACTGACACACGTCGTACCTCTGCCGTTGACCTTATGACTTGTACCGGTTATATCGATGCCCTAATTCCTCGCGGTGGAAAAAATTTAATTCAATCAGTTATTCAAAATTCAAAAGTACCTGTAATTGAAACAGGAGCTGGTAATTGTCATATTTATGTCGATGAATTTGTGAATATCGCACAAGCCATTTCAATCTGTGTAAATGCAAAAGTTTCTAGACCTGCTGTTTGTAACTCTGTGGAAACTATTTTAATACATAAAAATATCGCTGAACAATTTCTACCTACCTTAGTAAATGAATTGGTAATAAATCATGTTGATGTACGTGGATGCCCTCAATGCAAACAACTTGTCCCAACTTTATCTTGCGCCACTGAAGAAGATTACGAAACAGAGTACAATGACTTAATTGTGGCTATAAAGATTGTGGATACAATCGATGAAGCAATTCAACACATCCGTCGTTACACTACTCATCATTCTGAAGCTATTCTAACAACTATGGATGAGCACGCTAAACAGTTTACTTCACAACTTGACTCTGCCGTAATTTATGTCAATGCATCCACACGTTTTACCGATGGTAATGAATTTGGATTTGGTAGTGAAATTGGTATATCTACTCAAAAACTCCATGTGCGAGGACCTATTGGATTACGCGAAATTACATCTTATAAATATATTATTACTGGAGATGGACAAATTCGCTAAGAAAATAAATAAATAAAATATAAAAAAAAGAAGCCGTAACTTCATAAATTGATTTATCTCAATCTATTTCATTACCGCTTCTTTTTTTATTCAAATGATGCAATATTTTCTTCACCTGCTGTAACATCTTTTTCTTCATTTATATTACATTTTCTACCATCTGTTGCAAGAAGGATAATATCAGATGATGTGATTTTACCTTTCATCGCTTCAAAATCTGCAGTGATAAGTAATTGGCCTTTTTTCACTTTTTCATTTACTTGGACAAAAGATTTAAATCCTTCACCATTTAATGCGGCAGTTTCTATACCAATATGAATCAAATATTCATTTCCTTTTTCATCTTTTAAACCAATGGCATGTAGTGTTGGAAACATCATTACTACTTCACCATCAATTGGCGAAACAATTTCATCAGAGGTTGGTTTTATGAATAATCCATCTCCCATCATTTTCTGAGAAAAAACTGGATCTATACTTTTTTCAATCTTCTCAAGCTTTCCAGATGCAACTGAACAAATTGATGTTCCTTTTGATTCATTTTTCTTAAATAAATTAAACATAATTCCTCCTCCTAAAGTAAAGACTAAGGATATCCCTTAGTCTATTCCTAATACGTCTTTAACCGATGTTGTAATTGAGTTTACATTTACTCCATAAATAATTTGATAACTGTTTCCACTATGTACACATCCCATAGCTTCTAAATAGTTCTTCCAATCATCATCTGGAACTACTAAACTCTCATCTTTTACTGTTACTCTTAATCGTGTAGCACAACAAGCAACTGAATCAATATTATCAGGTCCTCCAAATGCTTCCACGATTCGCATTTCTAATTTATCATCGGCATTATTTTCTTTTAATTCGTTATATTCTTTTTTACTCATTAGTTTAATGTTGTCATCTTCACGTCCTGGAGTTTTAATATTTAATTTAAGAATTGCGAATTTAAAGATAAAGAAATATGCTGCAAATGTTGCTGGTAATAAGAAGATTAATGATAATGCATGAACCTTTTGTGGTTGGAATAAGTTAGGAATCATGAAGAACAATGCGTGTCCATTAATTGAAATCTTCGCAACTTCCGCAATTACATAACACAATCCACAAAGTGGTGCATATACTAACCAATAAAGTAATGGTGAAGCAAATAAGAACGTATATTCAATTGGTTCTGATATACCTACCAACATCAATGTAACTATTGTTGGAATTAATAATGAAGCAACTTTCTTTCTGTTTTCAGGTTTAGCACACTTATACATTGCAAATGCAGCACCTGGTAAACCTGCTAGTTGGAATAGAATACGTCCTGAAGTAAAGTTACGGATTAAATATCCTGTCGCTCCTGGACTACCCGCTTGCCCAACGATAATATTTCTAACACCTTCATAAACAACACCATCAATTGTCATAACTCCACCAACACTAGAATATTCAATTGGGAAAGCAATTAAGTGGTGAATACCAAATGGTAATAATGCTTTATCAATAAATCCAAATAACCATGTTCCAAATAACCCTGATGATCCAATGAAATATGTAATAGTTTGTAATCCTGATGCAATAATTGGCCATACATAATAAGTAGCAATAGCCATTGGAACTGCAGCAAGTGTAACTAAAATAACTACAAATTTAGTACCTTGGAAGAAAGCAAACATTGGTTTAAATTTAATTTCGCAAAATTTATTATGAATTAACCCTGCAGTTACCCCACTGATGATACCACTGAAGATACCCATATCAAATGTGAACTTACCAGCAACACTACCCCATAATGCACTGAAATTTAGTGCTGCTTGTTGAGAATAACCAAGTGATAATAAATTTTCAACTGCTACTGTATCTGCATTCCATCCTTGAGCACCTGCATAAGAACCAATACAAGTAATATAACTCATGAATAGAACAATACCTGCAAAGGCTGCCCATCCTTTTTCTTTTTTCGCCATCGCGAATGCTATCCCTACAGAGAACCATAGAGGTAGATAATTCATGAATGTAAATCCCATTGATGAGATCATTCCAAAAATTGTTTTAACTATATTATCTCCTGGAATAATATAATTGGTAAATGCACTACCGATCCCTACGTAAAACCCTACAAGAACGAATAATACAATTGGCACCATCATAGCGCCTGCAAAAGACTGTAATTTTTCTTGAATCTTTTTCATAATTCATCCTCCTTATCTGCCTAGAGTATATCAAAGTAAGCGGTTACTACTATTAGTTGTATCTTACACAAACTTGTGGTAATTTTGTACGAATTAAGTTATTATGCTACAATCTATCTAAATACAAAGGAGCAAACTATGAAAGTAGATAAATATTCGATAGCTAAACTTATTTTACTTCAAGAAAGAACTTTTACATACCAAAAACTTGCAGATACTCTTCATTTATCAAGTAAAACTATTCGCAATCAAATTGATGATGTTGAAGAATTTCTTAATAAATATGATATTGAACTTTATCGTCAACCTGGTATTGGAATTGAACTTGTTGGACAACGTCAAGATATCCTAAAC
>NZ_JAVXGL010000052.1:0-13707 GCF_036657415.1 Anaerorhabdus sp.
CTTGTTAATAAAATGTTTGGCATTTTCATCCTCCCCTTCATTTTAAGAATGCATCTATCCCCTTCCCAAGAAGTAAACGCTTTCTATAGTTTCATTATAGTCTAATTGTCGAAAAATTGTTTTATAATTTTCAATATTGCGTTTGCACTTTTTAGTACTATTTTTAAAACTAATAATCAAAATGTGATGAAATTGTGAAAATTTCATGTATACTTTATGTGGGTGATACTATGTATAACAAAACTACTAGTGCATACTTCTTAAAGTATGGAAAAATTACAGACTCTTTTAAAACAAACAAAAAATTAAAAAAGAAGAAATACAAAATTACAAATAAAGAAGTAAATATGCTGTATTCCTATGATACAAGCGTTTATATCGAAGTTGTTGAAGGTATGGCGATTGTCGTTATCGGCAATCAAGATTTAACTGTCGAGCCACAACTATTTGTAATTCATCGTAATTTCAAAATAAATAAAGGTGAGTATTTTTCTTTCATTACACTCACTTCTTTATCTATGCTTAATTTTTATACGTATCCAAGCACAAAGAAAAAATCACTTGATTTACAAAGAAATATTTCTTATGAACCAATTTGCCCTAAATTTATGGTAAGTGAAATTTGTGCATATTATTACATGGTAAAATCTCCTGGATATATTTTCCCCGGTGAAAGCCACGGCTATTTTGAAATTACCTTTGTTGATTCAGGTACACTTGAAACAAATGTTGAGGGAGTGGAATTTACATTAAAAAATTATGATTTGCTTGTCTACGGACCGAATCAATACCACAACCAAGAAATCAAATCCAATGAGCCATGTAGTTATCTCACAATTATATTTGAATCTAACTTGCAAGATTATGCGAATATTATTAATCGTGTCTTCCACTGTCCTCGTGAGTATTATCAAATCCTAGATAAATTTGTAAAAGAAACCACATCTCCACTACCTTACAGTAAGGATCTCATGCTTTCTTATTTACAAGAATTACTTCTTCATTTACTACAATATGATTTGGAAGAACATATCACAAAACCTGCTACCCCTATTCATCAACATTTTGAAAATGAATTATTAGAAGAAATTCTTGCATACATTAATGAAAAAATACTTGAACCTCTTCCAGTTGATGACATCTGTGATCGTTTCTCAATTAGTCGATCTAGCTTACAAAATTTATTTAGAGACAATCTGAAAATTGCCCCAAAACAATATATTAATGAAGCTAAGCTTGCGAAAAGTAAAGTATTGATTAAAAAATCGGAATATACAATTAGTGAAATATCATCTATGCTTGGTTTTAATTCAATCCATTATTTTTCTAGAAAATTTACTCATCGATATAACATTACACCTAGTGATTACGCAAAGAAAATTTATGACTAAAAAACTCAAGCAAAATTTGCTTGAGTTTTAATTACTAAATTCCGTCGCCTTCTAATGTTTCTTCGCTACGTTCAGTATATGTGTATTTAATAACTTGGTCTTTACCAGTATTTACAGCCATGTCTGCTAATGCTTCAGCATCTTCCATAAATCCTCTAGCCATTGAAGTTTCAATAACCATACCTAAGTTAGTTCCTCCAAGAACAATAATCTTTTCATCTCTTTTCATAGAGATTTCAACAGATGTTTTAAATGGAGATCCACCCACTAAGTCAGTGAACATAATAATTCCATCACAATCTTTTAAATTGTCGATAGCTTTATTTAGTTTTGACTCTAAATCTTCTACAGAGTCTTCTTGTACAAAGTCTACAACTTCATATTTTTCAGGCATACCTGCAATCAACTTAACTGAGCTAGTAATCCCTGAACCAAAATTTCCGTGTCCTGTAATAACAATACCAATCATCTTTATTCCTCCTATTTAGAATATGGGTATAAAGTTACACCCTTTACTACACGATTAACTTCTCCACTTGGACATGGATTGTCTGGTGTAATATCATATGCTATTGATTTAAACAATGCAATTAGTTGTGCAACAACGATATATTCTAATCCTAAGAAAATATTATCATGAGAAGTTGCCTCATAGCAATAATAGAAATCAACTAATTTTTCAACTTCTTCACTTGGTGTATTGCAAACCGCAAAGATTTTGTTACCTTTACGTTGTCCACTCATCTCTTTAATAAGGTCAATTTCATATTGACGAGTATAGGCATTATCACTTAAATAGATAACAGTTAATGTCTCATCATTGATAATTGATTTAGGTCCATGTCTAAATCCTAGTGGTGTATCAAACATTGTAACCACTTTACCGGCAGTCAATTCTAGCATTTTTAATGCTGATTCTTGAGCAATTCCTTTTAAAGTATTACTTCCAAGATAAACGATACGATTGAAGTCATAAGCTTTCACTACATCTTGGCAAACAGTGAAGTCATGATCAACCATTTTAGTTACATTTGCGATAATTGCTTCAACTTCTTTTGCTGTTTCATCTAAGTTATCTAAATTGAAACTCAATAACGTAGCTAAATACATATTTGTAAATGATGAAGTCATTGCAAAAGATTGGTCATGTGTTTCATCAGTAAGATTGATTGCTAAGCAATTGCTCTTTCCTTCAGCACGTTTTGATAAAGCACCATTTTTATTACATGTTACAAATAAATGATAAATATTTTTTGTAACTGCTTCTGCTGCATCTACTGCTCCAATTGATTCTGGAGAATTACCTGAACGTCCAAAACTAATCAATAATGTAGGCTTTACACTTGATACATAGTTTTCAGGAGTTGCAGTAATATCTGTTGTACCATATGATTTGATTTTATAATTTGTACATTTATTAAGATAAGAGAATAGTGCATTACCTACAAACTCACTTGTTCCTGCTCCAGTTAAAATAATATCGTAATCAGCTTGGCTAGTTACTTGACTTAAAAATTTCTTAATATCTTCCTTCATTGCTTTTACTTGGTTAATTGTTTTAACCCAAGTTTCAGGTTGTTGATGAATTTCTGTAGCTGTAAATGTTGCTGTTTTTGCCTTTAGTTCATCTGCTGTAAATCCAAAAATTGTCATAAATTTTCCTCCTACCTTCTTATGATTTTATTATAGCAACTCTAACCTAAAGTACAATAATTTAGTTGAAACATATAATTTCATTGTTAAAAAGTATAAACATAGACTTTCTTTATAGTCTAAAATATAATTAATACATACAAGGGAGGATCAATCATGATACTACAAAGTAAAAGAGTATGGGTTTCAGGCCAATTTATCCCAGCTCAAATTGAAATTGAAGATAAAAAAATTAAAGCCGTATATCCTTATGGAGAAAAAAATGTTGATAAGGATTATGGTACTGACCGCATAGTTCCAGGTTTTATTGATATCCACTGCCATGGTGCTTATGGATTCGATACTAATGATGCTGAAGAAGAAGGATTGAGAAACTGGCTTAAAAATATCCCTTCTGAGGGTGTTACAGGTCTTTGTCCAACTACAATTACACAAAGTAATGAAATATTAACTGATGCTGTAGCAAATGTAGCTAAAGTACATAGCGAAGGAAACGAAGGAGCTGAAATTTTGGGTATTCATTTTGAAGGTCCATATTTAGATATGACTTACAAAGGTGCTCAACCTGAACAATATATTGTTCCAGGAACTGTTGAACAATTCAAACAATATCAAAAAGCTGCAAATGGTTTAATTAAATTAATTACACTTGCAACAGAAACTGATGAAAATTTCGAATTAACACGTTACTGTTCTGATACTGGAGTTGTGGTAACAATTGGACATAGTGCAGCTACATATGATCAAGCACTTATGGCTGTTGCTAATGGTGCAAAATCAATGACTCATATTTATAATGGTATGACACCATTTAATCATCGTAACAATGGCTTAGTTGGTGCCGCATTTAGATTTAGAGATGTATTTGGAGAAGTTATTTGTGATGGCAATCATTCTACACCAGCTGCCTTAAATATCTTATTCCAAACTAAAGGACGTGACTATACAATCATGGTATCTGACGCTTTAATGGCTAAAGGATCTCCAGTTGGAAGCAAGTTTATCTTTGGTGGAAATGAAATCGAAATCTATCCTGACGGAAGCGCTCATTTAACAGCTACAAAAGGACTTGCAGGTAGTACACTGCGCATAAACCAAGGACTACGAATTTTAGTAGAAGATGCTCAAGTACCATTTGATGCAGCACTTAATGCTTGTACATTAAATCCAGCCCGTTTATTAAAAATTGATGACCACAAAGCAAAAATTTGTGCAGGATATGATGCTGACATTGTTGTCCTAAAAGATAACTATGATGTTGAACAAACCTATTGTCGCGGAAAAGCAAGCATCTAACCCTTTTCAATTCTTACTTTTTAAAGTATGATAGTAAAGTACGGAGGACTTGTAATGACTACAAAGAATAAAAAAATAAGCATTTCTGGAAGAAATATTTATCAAGATGAAAAAGGTAGAAACATACTCTATAATAAAAATACTGGGGTTGGATACTTAATTCAGGAGAAGGACGAAAAATCATTTAACACTTACAAAAATAGATTCCTATTTGTAATAATTGGTGTTATCTTGGCTATGAATTTTCTTGCTGAACCAATCGTTTGTATTGGTGCTGGTATCATACTAGCTGCTTTTCTAGAATTTCGCTATCGTAAAAAATTCTTACCTTCATTAGTCCAAATTACAAACTTCAAGCCTTATAAGAATGTTACATTTATTGATCAAATTGTAAATTCTGGTCAAACAAATAAAGTGCTTTTATCAGCTGTGTTATATGTAATATTCGCAATATTGTTAGTTTTAAACGGAATTGAAATGAAATTAAACAATGTTATGATGATTATGAATCTAGCATTAGCTTGTGCCGCTGTTGGATTTGCCGGTCTTCACATTGTTGCATTCTCAAAAATGCGCAAACTTAATAAATAACAAAAAAAGAAGCTTTATCACAATGTAGATAAAACTTCTTTTTATTTTTATTCGTTTTCGTGACTTAAATTACTTGCCCATTTACCAACAATTGGTAGACGGTAAGAAACCCAACCGTACGCTTTAACTGCAGCTATAATTTCCAAGATTGCAAAGATGATAGAAATAATCCCAACAATCAATACAATGGCAGCTCCAGAAACAACAGCTCCTGCACTACCAGCAAACATACCTGCAAATGAAGTTGAAACTCCAACAATAGTTGTTACTGTTCCAATAGCTCCATAAAAAAGTGTCATCAACAAAGCTTGCCACCCATGGAATTTAACAAGTTTACTGTCCTTTTCGAAAATTAGTGCAAGAAGCGGAATTATCCATGTAAAGTTACCCCAAATTCCACCATAAGAAAATACTCCAATTAAAAATGGTATAAGGTAAATCAATAAACTTACAACATTTGCTTCAAGTCCTAAAATTGAAGACTTATGTGGTTCATATTTTTTATTCATCATGATCCCTCTCTTTATTTAAAGTTCGATTAAGCTTAGCTGTACTTTTTGTCTTTCATTATCAATGGCACTTACCCATACCTTAACAATATCACCAACAGAAAGTAATTCACTAGGATGACTAATTCTATCTTTACTCATTTTTGAAATGTGAATTAATCCATCTTCATGCAATCCGATATCAACAAATGCTCCGAAGTCTACTACATTTCTTACCACACCTTCAAGTTCATCACCAACATGTAAGTCTTCAAGTTCCAAAACATCCTTACGTAATAGTGGTCCATCGTATCGTTCACGATAATCTCTTAATGGTGATTGAATTGCATCAATGATGTCTTTAAGTGTATATTCATCAACACCTAATTCTTTCGCTGTACTTTCAAAATCAATTGCTAAATTTTCAGCTTGTCCTAATCCACTTATATTGTACTTTTTCATAACATTTTGTGCAACTGAATAACTTTCAGGATGTATTCCAGTTTGGTCAAACTGATTTTCCCCACCATGTACACGTAAGAAACCAGCACATTGTTGGAATGTTTTATCTCCCATTTTCTTAACTTCTTTTATTTCTTCACGAGAGGCAAAACGTCCATGATTGTTACGATAGTCTACAATTGCTTTCGCACTTGATTTATTTAATCCTGAGATATGCATTAATAATTCTTGGCTAGCTGTATTGATATCAACACCTACTCTATTTACTGATTTCAAAATTGCGAAATCTAAATGTTCTGTTAACTGTTTTTGTGGTAAATCATGTTGATATTGTCCAACTCCAATACTTTTAGGATCAATTTTAATTAGTTCTGATAGAGGATCTAATATTCTTCTACCAATTGATACAGCAGAACGTTGCTCAACATGTAAATCAGGGAACTCCGCACGTGCTAATTCACTTGCGCTATACACAGATGCTCCGGCTTCACTTACTAATGTATATTGTACATTCAATTTATTTCTACTTATTACATCCGCTACAAAACTTTCAGATTCACGGGAAGCTGTTCCATTACCAATCGCTACAATTTCAATTGGGAATTCTTTAAACAATGCTAACAATGTTTTTTCTGCTTCTTCTTTCTTGTTTACCGGTGCATGTGGATAAATAACTGATATTTTTAATAATTTACCTGTATTATCGAGCACTGCAAGCTTACACCCTGTTCTAAATGCTGGGTCAAATCCCAAAACCATTTTTCCAACAAGAGGTGGTTGCATCAATAATTTTTCAACATTCATCGAGAATATTTCAATTGATTGATTTTGTGCTTTTGTACTTAATTCATTTCTTATTTCACGTACTACGCTTGGAAACAATAATCGTTTACAGCCATCTGCTGCTGCCTCTTCAATTAATGATTGGCAAATAGTTTCTTTATCACGGGTAATTCCACGTATCGCATACTTTGTTAAGTAACCTTGATCATAATCTAATGAAACAGTAATTACTTTCTCTTTTTCAGCACGGTCTATTGCCATAATACGATGACTAGCAATATACCCTACTCGATCTGTAAAATCATAGTACATTTTATATACTTTGTTTTCATCACCGTGTTTCTTCTTTTCTTTTGTAATAATCTTCCCATAACGTAGAATTGAATCTTGAACTTTCCAACGTAACTTGGCGTTATCGCTCACTCGTTCAGCAACAATATCCTTAGCGCCCTGTAAAGCATCTTCAATACTAGCAACTTTATCATTGAGATATTTTTGTGCTTCTTCTTCAATATTACCTTGTCTTGGACATTTCATAATCCAATCTGCAAGTGGCTCTAAACCCTTTGCAATTGCATCCGTAGCACGTGTCTTTCGCTTTTGTTGATACGGACGGTAAATATCATCTACTTGTGACAGCTTTGTGCACTCCAAAACTTCTTTTTTAATTTCTTCAGTAAGCTTGCCTTGTGTTTCAATTAAACGTAAGACATCTTCTTTTCTTTTCTCTAAATTAACTTGATAATCATATTGAGTTTGAATATACAGAATTTGTTCCTCATCCAAACCCTTTGTCATTTCTTTACGATAACGCGCAATAAAAGGTACAGTACTTCCTTCTTCAAGAAGCTTTAACGTATTCTTTATTTGTTCAACGCCTATCTTCAGTTCTTCAGCAATAGGTTGTATTAAATGTTCCATCTTTTTACTCCTTTTCAACTTTACTATCATACCATATTAAGACATCTTATGGTTTTAAAAAAGTTCAACTATGATATAATTGAGACGAGGTGGAACTATGAATATTAACTTCAAAGATAAGAAAACAATAGCATTAATGATTACTGCAGGAACACTGATATTACTTACAGCTGCTATCGTAGCTATAGTGTTTTTATTCCCTGCCAAAAAGATAGAAATACCCGATTTTTCCAATAAAAGTAAAGTTGATGTAGATGCTTGGATTTTAGAAAATGATTTAACCGTTGAGGATGTTACATTTACATATGAATATAATGAAACTACCGAAAAAGATATGGTACTTTCTCAAAGTATTCTAGCTGGCGAAAAACTTAAAAAAGATGAAGTCTTAAATATCATCCTATCTAATGGTTATGATCCAACATTAGTTGTAACAATTCCTGATTTTAAGGATATGAAGTATGAGGAAATACATCAATGGTTCACAGATAATAAATTTACTGATGTTACTTATGAATATATCCCTGATCAAAAAGTTAAGAAAGACTATTTTATAAAAAGTAATCTAACTGCTAGTGAAGCTCATCGTAATGATATGATACTTATTTCTATATCTGTTGGAACTGAATCAGTTGGTGTTGAAATCACAATGCCTGACTTTGCCGATTATACAAAGGCTAATATTCAAGCTTGGGGTAAAACAAACAACATGAGTATTACTTTCAAAACTGAGGCTAGTGATAAAATAGCCAAAGATAAAGTAATTTCACAAACACCAAAAGCTGGAGAGACAACAAAAACTGGTGGAAAAGTTACCGTTACCATTTCAACAGGTAAAGGTACAACCGCAGTAAAATTTGATGGAAAAACAAAGAAAGATGTTGATGCTTGGGCAAAAGAAAATGGAATTAAAATTTCTTATGTTGAAGCTTACGACAATAAGATTGCAAATGGTACCGTTGTTTCAAACAAACCAAATTCTGGTACAATCGCAACTGGTAGCACAATGACTGTTAACATATCAATTGGAAAACCAAGTATTGATAACTACACTAATAAATCAAAAGCCAGTTTCCAAACTTATATTGATGGATTAAATAAAAAATCAGCAAATATCAAGATTGTTGCTAATGAAGTTGATAGCACAGCAACTCCCGGTACTATAGTCAAACAAACAATTAACAATAAAGTTGTAAGTGGTTCAACTTCAGTTGATACTGGTACAACCGTATATATCGATGTTGCTAGAACAGAATCAAAAAATGTTCCTAGTTATGCCGGAAAACCTGAAAGTACATTTAAAACAGAAATTGTTAATACATATAAAATGAAAGTTGGTTCAGCTACTTCTAAATATAGTGATAGTATTGCTAATGGCAGTATAATATCAAATGATACTGGAACAAAAACAGTAGGAACTTCAATAAATTATGTTCTTTCTATAGGCTCATACGCTTACAGAGATAGTGATTATAACGGAAAAACCAAAGCACAAGCTGATAGTTTCATTTCTACTGAAAACGGAAAAGGTGCTGGAATCTCAATTAAATACACTGAAGCATTTAATAATTCAATTACTAGTGGAACAATTTACGGTTGCTCATACTCAAATAAAGTTGTAAGCTGTAGCCTATCCCTTGGTAAGAGTATTAGTGTACCAGATTATGTAGGACTGAATAAAAAGCCATGCAATATGAATTCATGTACTGTTGACGGTTTAAATGTAACACTCAAATATGCAGATAGTGACAAAGATGTAGATACTGTTTTAGATCAATCTCTAAAGGCAGGAAGTAATGTTGCAGAAGGATCAGCAATTACTGTAACATTGTCAAATGGAAAAAATAAGAAAACTTGTCCAGTTGGAGCAAGTGGTACATACCCTAATTGTGTTTGTCCAAGTGGTCAAGAATATGATTCCGCTACCAATACATGTAAAGCAGTTGCAGTAACATCAGGACCTCTTCCAATTTTCAATTTAGCTATTTATGATGGACAATCATATTCACAAATAACTTCTGCTTTGACAACCAGATATAACAGTGCAGGATTTAAAAATTTGAATTTTGTTCAATTAACTGGTGAAATTGACAATCCAGATAATTCTAATGGAGTAGCAGAAATCAATCCTGAACCAAATGGAGCTGATACATCA
Organism: Anaerorhabdus sp.; assembly: GCF_036657415.1. Taxonomy (NCBI): domain Bacteria; kingdom Bacillati; phylum Bacillota; class Erysipelotrichia; order Erysipelotrichales; family Erysipelotrichaceae; genus Anaerorhabdus; species Anaerorhabdus sp. The sequence goes on from NZ_JAVXGL010000052.1 coordinate 9,741, forward strand.
TTTAGTACACAAATAACAATTAAAATTTGGGTATCAAAATAAGTAAAAATAAGTATGTAATTCACCTATAAATTAATGAGATGTATTATACAAAAATGTATAGTACATTTTATTTTAAACTCCCATTTATATTTTCAAATCATAACTATTAATATAATTAATATCTTATACATTTTAAATGAATAGATAAAGGTCACTGAGAGAAATATCTCAGTGACCTTTTATTATTTATTTAGTTGCTATTGTTAATTCAATTCTAGAACGCACATTTGATTTATTTAGTAAATATGTTCTTGTATTTGAATCAAAACTTCTATTAGTATATCTTGCATTATAGATTTCAAAGATATCACGATATTCCTTGGTTTCAATATCCAAGTACATTCGGTATGTTCCTTCTGGAACTTCAGATAAACTTTGTTCTAAACTAAAACATGCATTCTTAATTGTAAACATCGAACCACGTTCAGCAGCTAAATCACTTGTACACGCTTTTGTTGTGGCGGCATACGAAGTTCTTTTACCACTTTCATCAATTAGAATTAAGTTGAATTTTGGGTCATTCTCAGCATTCATATATGTATTATATAGAAAACCAAATCCCTCAAAAGTTAAATTATCTTGATTAATTTCCAATTTATCAATACCTACTACCGATCCTCTAGTTGTTGGTTTCTTTATTACACTTATATCAATATCTTGTTTTTCAGAAGTGATTTCAAGACGGTAATTACTGTTTGGATTTCTAAATAGTCTTGTCTTATATCCATTAATATCTATGGCAGGTGTATCTATAGATTTAAGATTCGAATAAATAATACCTGTCTTACTAGTCTCGCCATTCTTGATATTTATTTCCAAGTAATAGTTTCCTGGCACAATTGTAGATAAATCAACTTCAGAAGAATAACTTATTTTTTCATATTTATAACCATCAAGTAAGTCGATTGTTTCCGTCGAAGTTTTAGTAATGGCAGGGAATTGTATTTTGTTAGAACGATTATTTAAGTCAACCAAATTCAATATATGAGTAATTGAACTCTCACTTGTTGCATCCATTAATGTGATAAATGCAGTGCCTTCTACTGTTAAAATATTACCATTAACTTTAGCAGAAGTAACATATTGATTAATCTCACTTGTAGGAATCGGCGTTGGTGTTGGTGTTGGCGTTGGAGTAGGTTGTGGAGCGACTTGTGAATTTGATACATTCACAAATACAACACTACCATCCAAAGTAAACTCATAAATTTTACCTTCTATTTCTGCTTTTGCTGGTAAAGTTAATCCTGTTCCAATTACATTAAATGTTTGATTATAATCTGTATATTTAGAATAATTACTTATTACATCAAAATAATATTTCCCTTCTGTAAGCGAAGGTAAACTTATCTTTCCAGTAAAGGAAGCTTTGTCCTTATCTGCAGTTGTAGTAGTCATTGTAATATCTGTGGTTTCAAAAAATCTGTTATACATTCTCAATGTTTGAGTTATCTTATTATCATTAGTAATATAAATTCCCGGACGATAAGCAGACCCCTCTATTATTAAATCAGTACCACTAATTACAATTTTACTAATTGTTTTTACTGGATCCCCTGTTGGTACTGTCCCTTCCACTGATGGTGCACTACCACCGAGCATTGTTACATATCCGGTTGGAATATATCCAATACTTTGGTTCCAATCATAAGATACTAATCCTTTAGTTGAAGTAGTAATAATGTTACCACTCGCAACAGGGTTAGTTGATTGAATCTTGTAATGGTTTGACTCATTTGCTAGAACAGCCACTGTAAAGTTTTCTTGGTAAGTTTCACCATATTTAGAATTGAACAATACTGCTCCATTCGGTGACTTAAGAACATTAACTCCATATGTATTAATAACACCTACAGAATATTTATTTAAATCTGCAAATCCTGATGCTTTGTCTATACTATAAGCGATTGCCGCAATCTTATATCCCCAATATGGATCAGCTGCATACTTTACATTAAATCCAGAGCCTTTATTTCCTACATGACTTCCAAAAAATCTAAAATCATTTATATCTGTATATCCACGAAGATTAATTCCCATGTGTTCATTTATTGCAGCTTCTACTGAAGAGAAATATGAAGCACTTCCAGGGTCACTATCGAAAGCATTCCAGCCAAATAAATTATTTCTTTCTAATGCAAATGTACTAGTACCATACGCAGATTCTAGACACGCTAACGAATAAACAAGTAAAGCATTCATACCATATGTATTTTGTGCATTAATGAAAGTTTGTCCTTGTCCTTTCATCTTGCTATTAGTACCACTGCCTTTCACCGACACTAAGAAGTTATCAAATACACTTGCTGAAATATTTGATTTTGTTCTTGTTGGTAAAAATTGATAATAATTGTAGTAAGTACCTACTTTATTAGTACATTTATTATCTGAATAAAAGTTATATCCATCATAGCTATAGTATCTAGTTCCAGGTACCATCCAATCTGCTGCTAATCCAACAGTCATTGTATAAACTTCTGGCCAATTGTCATTTGACCAACCACTATATGCATAAAATGTTAATTCTTTATTATTTCCATTTTGTCTAACTTCATAATGTGATTGATATACATGTGTCCAAAATGGCTGTTCATTTTTACCTGAGGTATCATTTCCACCTAATAAAACAGTGGTATCATTTCCTAACATTACATACGGCACTAAATCAACATTCATTAAATCCGCAGTTCCAGTAAATCCTGTAATATTGACAGAGATTGTTCCATTACCACTACCGTTATAATTTCTAGTCTCAAAGTATTTCATTTCACGATGCTTAGTAACATACGTAACTTTTTTATTTGAGCTCGAGTGATCTTGCGTAATATTCATTGTACTACTACCTGAACGCATTGGATAAGTCACTGCAATACCACTAACCATAGATACAATTTTCATTGGGCTTTTACTTGAACTATGACGAACTACCGCATTATCACCAAGACCCTTCATTGCATTTTGGGCAGAGCCAAAATCATTGTAACAACCTTTGCTTGTAAATGACCCCCCTGCATTCGCAATCGCAACTTCATAATTGTTACCACATGATGTAGAAGTCATATCTGCTTGAGTTTCTGTCACAAAGTTAAACACTGGAGTGTCTAGTATTGTAAATGAAACTGCAATCATCGATATACTCAAAAGTAGTTTAATTATTCTATTTACCATTCTATCCATCCTCCACTAATTTAAATTAACATTAATTGTAATCCAATTATCTGAACCTTTTACTTTTAATTGTAATACACCTTTATAGGTAACTGGGCTTTCTACTGGACTATATGCCACAAAGAATAAATCGCCACTGTCTTTTTCATTAATTTCTTTTCCAATAATATTGGAATATTTCATTGACTGAATTGAACTATCTAATGCCACAAAAGTTTCCTTAGAATTTTCTGGAACATATTTAGCTTCTTCAACTTGAATTTTATCACCCCACAAAGATACAGCTTCTATAGTAAATGCATATACCTCTACTGTTGATGGTAATAAATATTCTTGTCCATTTTGGTACATCGTATCTCCAGTAATTGGATATGCGCTTGATACTGTCATTTGATATGTCTTACCATCCGTAATAATATCATCAGCTTGATATTGTAACATTGCTGCAGTACCCTTTGAATTAGATACATTTAATTTTATTTCTTCCGTTCCTAAATCATTCGTTAAAATAATTTCTTTTGCATTTTTATCTTTAATTGGTACAAATATATTCACCATTGTAGAATTCTCATTCGATAAAATTTCATACCATACATTTTGTTTTCCTAAAAATAATGATTTTTCTTCGAGAGCTTTAATATATGTATCTACATTACCTAGATTAATTCCTTCACTCGTTGAAAAATGATTCAATGGTATATTTATAGAATTATTTGCTTGTACTCTAAGCTTTACAATCGCAAATTTAAAATCAACT
>NZ_JAVXGL010000053.1:0-13569 GCF_036657415.1 Anaerorhabdus sp.
TTTGCCCAACGTTTCAAATCTGTATCTAATGCGATACTTTCTTTTATTTCATCAACTGTTTTATAGAAGTCAAATGCTTGTACCGCTTCTTCTTTATTAGCATCAGCTGTGAAAATTGGTTCTACTACTGTAATTTTAATCGTAACACTTGTCCCATTACTTGTTTCAAAGGTACAAGGATATACACCTTTTTCTTCTTTTACATCATAGGTAACTTTGCTAATTGATAAATCTTCATCATCAAAGTTCCAAGCTTGTGCATTGGCACGTGCAATAACATCACCATTGGTTAGATTAGGTACATCTTCTAAGTCCATCGTGAAATCACTGGCACTGATTTTTTCTTTTTCTTCTTCATTTACAATATCTCTATTACCTAAAACATGCATTGTAACTGTTTTTGATGTTCCTGACACTGTTTCTACAATAATTTCATAGTGAACACCTTTGAATAGAACTGACTTAACTTCACCATTGATTACACCTTTGTTACGAGCTACAATATCGATATCTTCAGGACGAATCATAATATCAACAGGTTCATCCTTTTTAAATCCAAAGTCTACGCACTTATAATCTTTATCATCAAAGTTTACAAGATAATCTTCTTTCATAACGCCATCAAGAATATTTGATTCTCCAATAAATCGTGCTACATACTCATTGATTGGTTCATTGTATATTTCTATTGGTGTTCCAATTTGTAAAATTTCGCCATCTTTCATAACGACAATCTTATCACTCATTGTAAGAGCTTCTTCTTGATCGTGCGTTACGAATATAAATGTAATTCCAACTTCTTGTTGAATTTTCTTTAACTCATGTTGCATTTCTTTACGTAATTTTAAGTCTAACGCACCTAAAGGTTCATCGAGTAATAACACATCTGGTTCATTAACAAGAGCACGTGCAATTGCAACACGTTGTTGTTGTCCTCCTGATAAAAGTGTTACGTTTCTTTTCGCATATCCTTCAAGTCCAACTAGACTTAACATACGGTTTACTTTTTGTTCAATAACGTCTTTTGATAATTTTTTTATTTTTAATCCAAATGCAATATTGTCATAAACATTTAAATGTGGGAATAGTGCATATTTTTGGAATACTGTATTCAAGTTACGCTTATATGCTGGAGTTTTACTGATATCTTCTCCATCAAAGATAACTTCACCTGATGTTTGATCTAAGAAACCACCAAGTATACGAAGTAATGTTGTTTTACCACATCCTGAAGGACCTAGTAATGTCACAAATTCGTTTTCGCGAATATCTAAGTTAATACCTTTTAAAACGATTTGATTGTCAAACGATTTAACAATGTTTTTAAATTGAATTAATTTTTTCATAGGTTCCCCTTTTCCTCTAAAATATTGGTGGTGTACAAATCCATAGTACTTTTGCAACCTGCGTTGCATCATTCTTTAGGTAATGTTGTTCATTTCCTTTTATATAGAACGTTTCCCCTTTTTTGATTAAGAATCCTTTTTTACTTTCGCCTTTAAATAAGCGAATTCTTCCTGATAGTACATAGCCAAATTCTTCACCTTCATGGGGAAGTACAACTTGACTTTCGCCACCTTCAGCTAATTCTAGTAGAATAGGTTCCATCTCATTTTTTTGTGCATTAGGTACAATCCAATTAATAATGCTTTTCTCTCGTTCATCCACAAAGTAATCATCATTTCCAAAGACAATTTTGCCATCTTTTTCTTCTTGGAAGAACTTGGCTAATGTTGTGCCTAGTGCTTCTGCGATATCCTCTAATGTTTGAATGGAGGGTGATGTTAAATTACGCTCTAATTGTGACAAGAATCCCTTCGTAAGTTCGCAACGACTTGCGAGTTCTTCAAGGGTAAGATTATTTTTTGTTCTTAACTGCTTAATTCGATGTCCAATATCCATAATTCCGCCTCCTTTGTTTAGCATTACTAAACTAATGGTTTTCATTTAATAAACGCAAATATTATTATACTTAACGCTAGAAAAAATGCAATATCTTTTAAACAATTTGTTTAGTAATTTTAAACAATTTTTTTCAGCATTTCTGCTTATACCCTTATTTAAGGCATAAATAAAGAGCTATTTCAAGGAAATAGCTCTTTATTTTTTATCATGATTTTGTTTATTCTACTAATTTAATAAGTCCTTCAAGGGCTGGTTTTGCTTGAAATCCTACTGTGTTATGAACAATTTCTCCATTTTTGAAGACAAATAATGCAGGAATTGACATAACTCCGTAACGTTGTGCTAATTCGCCTAATGCATCAACATCAACTTTAACAAATTCAACCGCTGTGTGTTCTTTACTTAAATCCTCAAGAACAGGGGCAATCATCTTACATGGTCCACACCATTCCGCAAAGAAATCGACGATAACTGCTGGTTTGTTTTTAAGTAGTTCATCGAACTCTTGAACAGTTTCAATAATTTTCATAGTTGGTCTCCTCTTATAGTTTACTAGCTGCAGCTTTATCTACAATAACGACTACATCGTTATGGTTTTGAAGTGCGCTAGCTGGGCAAGCTTCAGAAACAGGTCCTTTAATCATACCGTAAATTGCATCTGCTTTATTTTCGCCAGTCGCAATCAACAATACCTTTTTAGATTTCATAATTGTAGCAATACCCATTGTAATTGCTTGAGTAGGAACTTCGTCAATGTGTTCGAAAAAGCGAGCATTGTCTTGACGAGTCTTTTCTTGTAAATCTACGATATGTGTCAAAGTATCAAATGGTGTTCCTGGTTCATTAAATCCAATGTGCCCATTTCCACCTATTCCTAATAATTGAATGTCGATGTGATATTCTTTCATTGCTTCTTCATATTTAATACATTCTGCAGGTACATTAGCAGAATCTCCTACTGGAATATGAATATTTTCTTCTGGTATATCTAAACCATTAAAAAGATTATCATGCATAAATGTGTAATATGTTTGTTCATGCGTTTTTGGTAATCCAATATATTCATCCAAATTGAATGTTATACATTTTTTGTAAGATGTTCCTGTTTTATGATCAGCCATCATTTTTTTGTATAGTCCAATTGGTGTAGAACCTGTAGCTAAACCTAATACTGGTCTTTCATTTGAATCAATTACTTCTTTCATTACTTTGAATGCTTCTCTACTTGCTTCATCGTAATTCTCAACAACAATAATTTTAAACATCCGATTATCTCCTTTTATCTTAATTATTTATATCATGTTTTTTAGCAAATTTCTATACCATAAGCTGTTTCATAGCTATGATTTGGTTTCAAAATCATTGTTCCCTCACGCTTTTCAAATGGAACTTCGTCTTCGCAATAATCTCCATGACCATGCCAAGGTTCAATACATACATATGGAGCATTTTGTTTGGTCCAAAACGCAAGCCAGCGATATCCTACAATATCAACTTTGATTCCATGTTTTCCGTTAGTTAATGTAACACTTGATGATTTAGGATACTCAAAACAAATTGTTGGATTATCCTCATATAGTTTATAGTCACATGGAATAATACTTTCATTATTTAATCCAAAAGGTCCAAGAATTCCTTGAAGAGTTTCTTGATTTGAAAATACTAACTTGTAATCTTCAAACTTTTCACCATCTTCTACAGGACATTTAAAAGCTGGATGTAATCCAAAACTAAACGGCATATCAATTGAAGAGTCATTTTGAATCGTATATGTAATTTGAATCTTCTTACCAATTAATTTATAGGCAACTATCAACTTGAAGTCAAATGGATAATAGCATTTAGTTTCTTCACTAGATTGTAACATCATTGTGATTGTATCTTCCGTTACAGATACTATTTCAAATTCAGCCGAACGTGCTATTCCATGATTGCCCATTGCATATTCTTTTCCATTAATGATTTGTTTCTTTGATTTGGTATTTCCAACCATTGGAAATAAAATTGGATTTCTCCCTGCCCAATAAGTGGGATCACCTTGCCAACATCTTTCAAGATTTGTTTCTTTGTCTTTAAAACTAGTAATCTCTGCCCCTTTTGTTGCTACTTCTAGAATTGCTTCCTGATTTTCGATTCTTACCATAGTCATTTCCCCTTCCTTGTTGACTTGTACGTTGAATTGGTGGAATTAAGCATTTTTTACTTAACCCTACTAAATCTAAGCGATTTGCTTTTTTTAATGCTTCATATACTAAATCATAATTTTTAGGATATGAGTATTGCATTAAGGCTCTTTGTAATAGTTTATCATGTGGATCTTTTGCCACATAGACAGATTTCCCTGTTAATGGATCAATCCCTGTATAGTACATACATGTGCTTAAAGTTGATGGTGTTGGGTAGAAATCTTGTACCTGTTGTGGTGTGTGATGAATACGTTTCAAATAGCTTGCTAGTTCAATCGCATCATTTAAATCACAGCCTGGGTGACTACTCATTAAATAAGGAACTAAATATTGATTTTTTTGAGCATCAATATTAAATTGTTCGTATTTCTTTGTAAAACGATCATACAATTCAAAATTACATTTTCCCATAATATCTAATACTTTATTTGAAACATGTTCTGGTGCAACTTTTAATTGACCACTAATATGATGTTCCACAAGTTCTTTAAAGAAAGTATCATCTTTATCATGCATTAAGTAATCATAACGAATACCTGAACGAACAAATACTTTTTTAACACCTTTAACATCGCGGCATGCGCGTAAAATATCTAAATAATCTTTATGAGTTACATTCAAGTTTGCACATGGCTCAGGATGTAGACATTCCCTGTGCTTACATGTACCTACTTTTAATTGTTTTTCGCATGATGGATGATAGAAATTTGCTGTTGGTCCACCAACATCATGTATATATCCTTTGAAATCTGGATACTCTGTAATTTTTTCAACTTCCTTAACAATTGAATCTTTTGAACGACTTTGAATAATTCGTCCTTGATGTGCTGTAAGTGCACAAAAACTACAACTTCCAAAACAACCACGATTACTTATGATACTAAATTTAACTTCTTCAATCGCTGGTATCATCTTATAACGAGGATGGTACGCGCGCATATAATTCAGATTATATGTGTCATCCATCTCTTGTGTTGTTAACGGTAAAGATGGTGGATTTTGTACAACATAACAATTTTTATAAGGTTCAACAAGTGTAGTTGCATTGATTGCATCATGATTTTCATGTTGAATTTTAAAACTTTCAGCATATTTCTTTTTATCTTTTTTGATTTCTTCAAACGTTGGTAAAACTTCATGTTCAAATAATGAATCAATTGAATTTATTTGATATACTGATCCTCTAATATATGTAATATCTTTGATATTTAAACCACCATCAAGTGCCTCAGCTAACTCAACGATGCTTCTTTCTCCCATACCATATAAAACCAAATCTGCATCAGCATCTAACAAAATACTTGGACGAACTTTATCATCCCAATAATCATAATGTGCTAATCTTCTTAATGATGCCTCAATACCACCTAAAATAATGGCGCTATTAGGAAACAATTGTCGCACTTTTTTACTATATACGATGGTTGCACGATCGGGTCTTTTCCCCATCTCTCCCATGTCCGTATAATTATCTTTATCTCTTCTTCTTTTCCCTACTGAATAATGATTTACCATTGAGTCAATATTTCCAGAACTTACTAAAAAACCCAAACGTGGTACGCCAAATTGAAGAAATTCTTCATCTTTTTTCCAGTTTGGTTGAGATAGCATCACAACTTTATAGCCATGGGCCTCTAAGATACGTGTAATGATTGCAGCACCAAATGAAGGATGGTCAACATACGCATCCCCTGATATATAGATAAAATCAGGCTGTTCCCAGCCTCTATCTAACATTTCTTGTCTATTAATTGGTAAAAATTCCATTGTTATCACCTATTTCATTATAGCAAACTTTCTTTAGAAAGTGACTAACTGCTTTGTAAACCGATTTAATCTTAACAGTGAACTAATTATTTGCCCTACAATAAACACAAAGAGTGGAACCCATAATAAGAAACTCTTTGCTTGATAATCAAATGTTAACTTTAATAACCCTAATAAGTATAGATGCATCGCATATACACCAAATGTATTAACACTAATATACTCTACTACTTTAATAACTTTACGATTACGAAGTTCTAGACGATTAATGAATGTAAATAATGTAACATTCCAAGCCATGACAAAGAAGTTATCATAGAAAAATTCTGCATATGTTGTACCATAATAATGTGATCCCATATAAATTTGATAAATAATAATAACAACGCTTAATATGATAAGTATAATTAAATGTTTCCATGGTTTAATTTCATTTTTAATCATTTCTTTCAACTCGGGTTTACCTAAAAATCCACCCAATAAAAAGTATGCAAGATGATTCCAAAGTCTAAATGTTTGTGGAACATAAGACTGTATCAATGGTTTATCTAATGCGACAAATAATACATTCGCAATATCTACACCAAAACATACAACAAAACACGCAATTGTTAAAATAAGTGCCCATTTTGGATTTTTAAAAATCTTATGAATTAATGGTAAAAATAAATGTAGAATTATCAATGCTCCAATAAACCAAAATTGCCACATTGGTCCTTTTTGCACTAATCCTTGAGCCGTACTCTCAATTGGATTTATCCAAATTTTGTCACTCAAATAATATAAGCAACTAAAAATTGCACACCATGAAAATACGATACCCAACATTTTTAACGATTTGATTGATTGTCTTTTAAGTGTAATCTTATCCTTATTTAATAATAAATATCCATTTGTCATGAATAGTAAAGGTATAGCACAACCACTTAAATAATACACAATTTGATCAAGAAGTGTGTTAGGAATATCTATAATATGTAAGCAAATAACCGCAAAAGAAGCGAGTATTTTAATTAAATCTATGCTTATTTCTCTTTTATGCATTTTTATCCTCATCCTTCAATTACTTATTTAGGATAAACTGTTTCACTTTCTTTTACAAGTTTTTTGAAAATATCACAAAATTCACCCAAAATTGTATGTTATAATAAAAAAGCTAAATTTTATTTAGTTTTTTATTGCGGAAAGGAAGGTTATATGGCACGAAGAATAAAAGCAAGTATCAAAGTTAAAACAAAGCAAACAATCCTTATTGTCATTACTATTGTGTTATCTATATTAATAACAAGCTATATAGCCGCGTTAATAGTATTAAGAGGTCCTTCTCCAACATTAAGTAACTTAATTACAAGTACAATGATGGAAACTCGACGTGGAAAAGCATTAGCTCATTTATTTTTTACAAGTGAAGAAATAGATTTAATTTTACAAAAAAATTCACTTGTTAAAACAGATCAAATCACAAATTATACGGAAGATGAATTCATCATTCCAGAGAATGAAAAAGATAATATTGAAATTATACCTATCAGTGGTCCTACTTATAAAGGAACATTGATGATTGTAAGAGATCCATCACGTATTGATCTCGGTGTTAACTTACTTATGGATACTGATAAACAACAGGGATTCCTTGTTGAAGAATTTGTAAAAAGTGAAAATGCTATTGCCGGAATTAATGCAGGTGGATTTGATGATCCAGGCGGAAAAGGTGATGGAAGTATTCCTTATGGTATTGTAATTAAAGATGGTGAATTAATCAGTGGAAAACTAACAGATTACAATTCAATTATTGGATTTAATGACAAAAATCGACTTGTTGTTGGAAATATGACAGCTGAACAAGCATTATCTTATAATATTGAAAATGCAGTAACATTTGGACCTATCCTAATTGTTAACTATGAACCAGTAGCTATTACTGGAACAGGTGGTGGTTTGAATCCGCGAACAATTATAGGTCAAAGAGAAGATGGTGCTGTATTATTACTCGCTATCGATGGTAGACAAACAACTTCACTTGGAGCTTCTTATAGTGATTGTATAGAAATTATGATGAAGTATGGAGCAATGAATGCTGCAAACTTAGATGGTGGTTCAAGTACAGTAATGGTTTATGACGGAGAAATCATTAACAATGTAGTATCAATGAATGGAGATCGTCGCGTACCAACGGCGTGGATTGTGAAATAGTATGAAGATAAAACACGGAAAAGTTCATAGTGCATTTTATACTCAGATGGTCCGTCTATTCTTAGTCTTAGTCGCAATCGGTTCATTTTGTTTAGGACTCCTTTGGATTGGACTCAGTTTCTATGAGAGTGTTACACCTAATGGAGCACTAAATCATTATGTTCAATTAGTTAAAAATGGTGATTTTGAAGAAATTTATGATGAATCTAAAAAGGTATATTCTCAATTTAATACAAAAGATGAATACATTGCATATTTAGAAGAGTTTTATAGTAATGTTGATTTATCTAAAGCTGCTTTCACCAAAACATCTTATGATGGTGGTGATTACCAGTATTATGATATGACTGTTGATGGCCAAACAATTACTACTTTAGAGCTTAAAAAAGATTCTAATAAAAATAAATGGAACGTTCGTACATTAACTGAAGCAAGAAGTTTTAGAATTGATACACAACTTGATGATCTTGAAATGACTATTAATGATACTCCGATTGAAAAGGATCGAATCAAGAGAACTGAAATTCCTGCAACAGCGTATGGAAATCTAAATAATCAAGAATTAGCTCCCATTGTTAATCAATATTATTTAGATAATATGATTGAAGTTCCAACAATTGAAGTTTCTAACCCTAACTATATTATCGTTAAAGATGCATTGATAGATCATTTTTATGCAGGTACCAAACCATCAAATGAAGAGATGGAAGAATATACTGCATTAATTGAAAAGGTTGCGCGGACCTACTGCATGTACATTACAGAGGATGAAACATTCGCAAATCTAAGAAAACTTCTTTATACAAAAACCAGTTTCTATGATGCAATTCGTTCTTTCAACAATGGTTTCTTCTCTTCACATGACAGAATTGAATTCAGTGATATGAATGTATTTGATGTTGTTGAAATTGGTGAAGATGCTTTGATTGGTTCTGTTTCGTTCGATTATGTTGTCTATATTGGAGAACGTTCTCAAACTTATTCTAATACATATCAACTTACTTTCTTAAAAGTAGATGGAAAGTGGTTACTTACAAATTTGGTTATAGATGATACTCATTAATCCACGTAAAAACACTGATTGCTCAGTGTTTTTTTGATTTAATCAAATAGCTCAGTAGAAAGATATCTTTCTCCTGTATCAGGTAATAATACAACAATATTCTTTCCTGCATATTCATCCTTTTTTGCTAAGTCGATTGCAATTTTTAGTGCTGCGCCGCTTGAAATTCCAACAAGCAACCCTTCATTCTTACAAATCATTTTTGCTGTATCTATTGCATCATCTGATTTAACTGTTAGCACTTCATCCACAACATTTGGATTATAGTTCATTGGAACAAATCCAGCACCAATTCCTTGAATTTTGTGAGGACCTTTTCTACCTTCGGTAATAAATGGTGATTCAGCTGGTTCTACACCTATTACTTTTATATTATGATTAGCATTTTTAAGAACTTTACCAACTCCACTAATTGTTCCGCCAGTACCAATACCTGCAACAAAACAATGGATACTTCTCAAATCATTTAATATCTCAATTCCTGTTTTTTCTAAATGTGTTATTGGATTGTTTGGATTTTCAAACTGTGAAAGAATATATGAATTGGGAATTTGTTCTTTCAATTCATTCGCTTTCATGATTGCGCCATTCATACCTAGTGCACCTTCCGTTAGAATCAATTGAGCACCATAATGTTCAATAAGCTTTCTTCGTTCAATACTCATTGTTTCCGGCATAATCAAAATACATTTCATTCCTAATGCTGCAGCAACCATCGCCATACCAATACCCGTGTTCCCACTTGTTGGTTCAATCAAAGTAGCGTCCTTTGTGATATCGCCCTCCTCAATAGCCTTTTCTACCATATTAAGAGCAATTCGGTCTTTAATGCTTCCTCCTGGATTAAAAAATTCAACTTTAGCATATAAATTCGCTTTTAACCCTAGTTCTTCTTTTAAACGATTTAATTTTATCAACGGTGTATTACCCACAGTTTCTAATATGTTATTTACAATCATAAGATACCTCTTTTCGAATTCATTATATCACCAAGAAAAATGATTTAAAACTAAATACTGTCAAGAATTATTGGATATTCCTGTACTGCTTATCTTTCCTACATAAACCACGAAGATTAGCCCTCTATTCTAATCAATATAGGCTATATTATAAATAAAAAATTACTTTTCTTAAAGTCATATAAATATAGTAGTTGAAATAAATTCTTATCTCCTTTATGATATATTCTCAAGGAGATAACTATATGTTCGATGATTTAAAGAAACAAATTCATCATATAAAAGAAAGCGATCCCGCAGCACGAAACACTTTTGAAATAGTTTTACTATATCCTAGTATTCATGTTCTTTTATGGCATCGTCTAGCACATTTGTTATATAAAATTAAATTGCGTTTTCTAGCCCGTATGATTTCACAATTAGCTCGATTTCTAACAGGAATCGAAATTCATCCTGGTGCGACAATTGGTAAAGGATTATTTATTGATCATGGTATGGGAGTTGTTATTGGAGAAACAACTGTTATTAAAGACTATGTAAAGTTATTTCATGGAGTAACTTTAGGCGGTACTGGGACAAGTCATGGAAAACGTCATCCAACACTTGAAAATCATGTCGTTATTGGCGCAGGTGCAAAAATACTTGGTGATATCATTATTGGTGAAAATTCAAAAATTGGTGCTAATGCTGTTGTATTAAAAGATGTTCCACCAAATTCTACTGCGGTTGGGATTCCCGCAAAAATAGTAAAAGAAAAATAAAGTCGAGACTTTATTTTTTTATTAACCCATAACCCCAAATCTTTTGATCATTTTGATAGAGCTTAACGCATTCATAGTCGAATCCATTTTCTTTAACTTCTTCAACTTTTGCCATACATTTTTTATAACTAAATTGATCTTGATAGATTTCAACCATATCATTTACATCTGTAATCATATGGTTACATGATAATGATGGATCATATACATTCTCCCCATTACAACCTTCCTCATTTGGATTATCACTACTTGCAGTTGATTCACTATTTTCTATTTTTTCTTTTACAATAACTGTAAATGACGCTTTACTTTCGTTGCCACTTAAATCGGTTGCCAGATATTCCAAATAATATTCTCCTGGTTTATTGAAATTCACAGTGCCTAAAACCCTAACATCACAAGGACCATCATATGCATCAATTGCCGTAGCTGTATCAATATTTATAGGATTTCCTTGCATTGTTTCAAATACATAATTTTTAACATTAATGACAGGAGGAATTGTATCCTCTTTTTTATCTTTTTCTATTGGATCCATAACTTTTTTCTCTTGTGTACACCCAGTAAGAAGCACCAAGCATAGACAACTATATAATAAGAATTTCTTCATTTTATTTTCCTCTACTGCATCTATTATAACTTTTTTTACTTCAATAGAAAACCTTCAAAGAAAAAAGCAGTTCCAAAGAACTACTTTTATAAACTAAGCAATAATTTCGCCTTGTGCTGTTCCACTAATTCCAGCAGCGTTAGCTTCATCTGTATCGATATGCATCGCTAATGAAAAATCTTCACGTACACGAACAACAGTGTCGCCAAATACAATAGAACGACCATCAGTTTCAACTTTTACACCAACGATTTGACCATTTGTTACACCAAATTTTTCTGCATCTTCAGGCAACATATGGATGTGACGTTTTGCTACAATAACACCCTCAGTTAATTCAATTTCACCAGCAGGTCCAACTAATTTAACTGGAGCTGATTCAACTGTATCCCCAGATTCTCTTAGTGGAGCTTGTACCCCTAAAGTTCTAGCATCTGTATATGAAACTTCTATTTGTGTTGATTTACGTGTAGGTCCAAGAATAGACATCTTAATTTCTCCACGTGGTCCAACTACTGTTACTTTTTCTTCTGCTGCATATTGTCCAGGTTGTGATAATTCCTTTTTAGGTGTTAATTTATGACCCTTTCCAAATAATGTTTCTAAATCCGCTTCAGAAACATGAACATGTCTTGCTGATACTTCTACTAATACTTTATCGCTCATACATTCTCCCTCTTTCTTTATCTATACTATTATAGTTTCTTTTAATCATAACTTCAAATAAATCAGCTTATTTTCCTAAAATATCCGCAACAATTAAACCATTGGCGGCAGCTTGAGAAAGAGAACGGGTAAATCCAGCTCCATCTCCTAATGCATAAAAGCCAGGATGTCCATCAATCTCAAAGTTTGTACACTTTGGTCGTGCTGAATAATACTTACACTCCACTCCATACAACAACGTATCATAGTTTGCGATTCCTGGTGCTACTTTATCTAACGCATGCAATGTTTCTATGATGTTATCTAAATGTCGCTTTGGCATACATAAACTCAAATCTCCTGGTACTGCATTTAATGTTGGGCGTACTGTTGATTCTCTTAATCGTTTCTCATCTGTTCGCTTCCCTGATTCTAAATCCCCTAAGCGTTGCACAAGGACACTTCCTCCACTGATTTTGTTCGCTAGTGAGGCTACATACCTTGCATACTCAATTGGTTCATTAAATGGCTCCGTAAACCGTATCGTACACAATAACGCAAAGTTTGAATTCTCTGTCTTCTTATCCAATTCTTTAAAGGAATGTCCATTAACCGTTAGAACTCCATCTGTATTCTCTGTAACTACATGTCCTCTTTCATTGAAACAGAACATTCTTGTGATATCTCCATACGCTTTTGAACGATACAATATCTTTGGTTCATAGATCTTCTTTGAGAAATGTTCCCATACCATTGCTGGACATTCTACTCGTACGCCTATATCTACTTGGCTATTCTCTAGGGATATCTGATTCTTCTTGCACCAGTCGATGAACATTCTACTTCCTGCTCTTCCTACTGCAAAAACAATTTTATCCCCTTCTACTTCTATCGTTTCTTGTCCCTTTATAATAGTGACTACTTTTGTATCTTTATTGATATCGATTACTGTACTTCTTGTTTCAATTTGGATTCTGTCTTGAAGTTCCATCACCATCTTCAACATGGTTTTATAGTTCGCATCTGTTCCTAGATGTTTCAGTTCTGCTTGTTGCATATGGAGGTCATGTTGAATACATTCACGTTTTAATTCATCATTCGGTACATATCTCTCTTTTTGCGCCCCATATTTCACTAGGATTGCATCTGCTTGTTCAATATAATCCAAGACTTTCTCTTTTGGCATGAAGTCGGGTAACCATCCACCATATTCTGTTGAGATGATATACTTTCCATCAGAAAAAGCACCTGCTCCTCCAATTCCTTCCATGATTGCACATGGATCACATTTAATACATTGATTTACTTTCTTTGCGATAATTGGGCATTGTCTATTTTCTAGTCCATTCCCTCTTTCTAGTAATAGGATTGATAGGTTTGGATTTGCTTCACTGAGTCGATAGCCACACATTAATCCACCGATCCCTCCACCGATGATTACCACATCATATTTTTTCTTTATTTCCATTGTTTCCTCCTA
>NZ_JAVXGL010000054.1:0-12925 GCF_036657415.1 Anaerorhabdus sp.
CTTATCCTTTTTTTGACGTTCGTTGTTTAATTTCCTATTCAGTTTTCAAAGATCATTCACACCCAAGGTGCCTTACTATAATATCAAATGGTATATATACTGTCAACAAGTTTTTGAACTTTTTTTAAACTTTTTTCATTAACTGTATACATCCCTTTAAATAAGCCTTTAAATCACTTCAAATCCAACTTCATTTGTTCTTGATAATTCTTTTTATTAACATACATTTCTCTATCTGCATGGGCAACCAATTCATCAATCGTTTTAACCATTGGATCTTTAAATGCAGCATACCCAATACTCAGTGATAATTTGAACACTTCTTTATTCATATCATTGAACTCCGTTATCTTCTCATTAATAAGATAAATGAGTTCTTGATGATCTTTATCTTTACATACAATGATAAATTCATCACCACCATATCGAGCTAGAAAACTTTTATGTTTATTGCAACAATCTTTTAATATTATACTTGTCTTAATCAGTGCTTCATCACCAACCAAATGTCCATATATATCATTGATAGTTTTAAACTTATTTACATCTATCAATATAAGTCCATCATCTTCTCTTTCATTCTCTATAAGAAATACTTTATTAAGATAACGATTAAATTGATATCTATTGTTTAATCCAGTTAACATATCGGTAGTAATTTGACTATTTTGAATATTGATAAAAACCATCAATATAGATAAGGTCGCACCTATCCATATAAGAGACACTCCATATACTTCTATTTGAACAATTGCACCCAAAATAGGAAGTACCATAAATGTCATCATCGTTTTCATCTTTCCTCTTTCTTCTTCGCCAACCACCACTTTATATTTTCTAAATATTACACATGCTGCAAGCAGTAAATAAAGAAGTGCCAAAACTGAAGGAATGATAAATAAATCTCCACGTACATACATATTTGCTTCATCTATATAAAACATCCAGTGCGTGAAATAATTGATTATAGCCATTACTGTGTTAATAAACAGTGGCAGAATTAAAATATACTTCCTTTTAGTTTCAAAATAGCGTTGATACAAATTGCAATAAACAACGACATAGAAAAACCAACTAAAAGGCACAAAGCAATTAAAAAAATAATAAACAGTCGACGCAATCCAATTGAATGCAAATGCACCTATAAAATCATGTCCATTCACAACCCACATAATTGTATCCATTGCAACAACCATAATCACACTAACAATAATAAGATTGAACGATTTTTGTTCAACCGTTCTCGCTAGCTTTTTTCTTTCATTATTATAAAGAATGCCTAAAACGATAAGTGCAATGATATTGACTTCCAAATAGTATAAATTTGACGACATTCTAAAATCCTCCGCAAAGTCTAGGAACATCATACACCAAACTTCTCTCGCTAGACAAGTTGAAAAAAAGTATGAGATTTCTCATACTTTTTAACGCTTGTACATTTTTTGATAAATCTTATAATACTTGTTAATAGTTTCATCATTAAATGGATCTTCCATCTCTTTGATTCGACGAATCAATTCTTGCATTTGCGTTTCCACAATCATTTTAATATCATTTGGATAATTCATCTCATGCCCATGTTCTTGATATTCATCTTCATCTAAAATTTCATATTCGCCATTTGGATAAAGTTTAATATCTAAATCATAATCAATGTTTTTAATCGCTTCACCATCATATAAACTGGGTGATGCTAAATTACAATAGTAATAAATACCTGTTTTACGAATCATAGTAATGATATTAAACCAACAATCTGGATAAAAGAAACAAATTGCAGGCTCACGCGTAAACCATTTACGCCCATCTGCCTCTGTTACCCAAGTCTTATTTGTAACTGCAACAATTTGTTGATCACTCGCTTCAATCACGAACCCTTTAGCCCATGTGCGATGTAAAGAACCATCATGTTTGAAACTTTGAATATACACCATTGAACCTACTTCAGGTAACATGTACACTCCCCTTTCCAATCATTTAGTTCTATAATAAAAAGCCGTGTCTATTATAACACATAACTTTATATTGTTTAAAGTTTTCCATAAAAAGAAAAAAGAGCTAAAATTTAGCTCTCTCTAACTCCTACAAATTTGAAACGATCAGAATTCAATCTCTTAATCAAAATTGGAATTATTATTGCCGCAATAATTAGCGTCACAAAATTATAACCAAAGTTATAACTAAGTGAGTAAACCCATGCCCCCATACTTCCAGCTACTTCATTAGCTGGCCAATAATAAACGCCTGAAATCACTTGTGCAATAAAACGAATACTCATTGTAATCAACATACCTACGTAGACATTTGAAATCTTTCCAATTCTTGGGAATAAGCTAGCCATTCCACAAACTGCTGCTGGAATAATATAGTCTAAACTATATTGAATTGGATTTAGATACCAAGTTCCCATACCAAACAGCAAGGAAACAAACCACCACAACAATCCAACTGCTAAGCCCTTCTTCCATCCCAAATGATAAGAAGCTGCATAAACTGCAATCAAAGACAATTCAATACTTCCACCACTAGGCATTTTTAAAAATGGAACCATTTCACTTACATAAGCCAATACAAGTGATAGCGCCACATAAAGCGCCATAAAACTAAGATCTTTAACGTTAATTTTCATAAAAAAACACCTCCATAAGTTTGAGGCGTAAGGATAAAAATAAGAACTCCCTACGCTAGTATTAACTAGATCAGGTGATAAGGGTTATTTCTCAGCACAATGTGCACCCCTGTTCACGAATGCATTATACCATGCTTCGGAATGTGATACAATGTTAAATAAAGGAGAATTTCATATGACCAACTATGAATTATTAATCGCACAAGTTCAAGGATTACTTGAAGAAAAAAATAAAATTGCCGCTTTATCAAATGTAACTGCATGTATCAATCAAAATATGGATACAATCAATTGGGTAGGATTTTACTTTATTGACAATGACGAATTAATATTAGGACCTTTTCAAGGTAAAGTTGCTTGCACACATTTAAAAATTGGAAAAGGTGTATGTGGTACAGCTGTCGCAACAAAACAAACACAACTTATTCCTAATGTTCATACATTTGCAGGACACATTGCATGCGACAGTGCTTCAGAAAGTGAATTAGTTATTCCTATTTTCTTAAATGACCAAGTAATTGCAGTGCTTGACATTGATTCGCCTATATTAGAACGATTTACACTTCAAGATGCATCGTGTTTTGAAGCTATATGCAAAAAAATAAGTGAAGCTTATTCCATACACAATTGGAAATAAGCTTCATTTTAATTTCCGCTTCTATTTTGCATCAAGTCCAAAAGAGGTACGATAGGGATTTAATCCAAAGTACTCTATGAAAGCTGCTGCCCATTCACGATACTTCCATCCATAGGCTGTTAAAACTTTATTCTCCATCATAAAATCATCAACACTATTTCCATTTTCACGCATCTTCTTCATTTCAGGAACATCTATCAAATATTTCATTTGCTCTTCATGTAAAAGCATATTAATATCTTCCAAGAACCAAGACTTATCGACACCTGCTTGAAATTTTCTATCCCTCATAATATTCGCTTTGCACAATATCATAGGTGCTGACGAAATTGCCGCAATAAGTTTTCCTTGTTTCTCAAATTGTTCTATCACTTCCATTAATTTTTCATCTTTAAAATTATTGTATAAACCTTCTGCAAAACTTCCTGAAATGACCAATGAATCATAATCTTCCAAGATCATATCATCCAAAGTGCAATCAGGTATAACTTGCATCCCTTCTTCACAACGAATCATACTGAGTCTATTCGCTACAAAAGTTACTGGTTTCTCATTCAACACTAACATTTCTAATAATACCGAAATTTCATAATTACAAAATCCCTCAAATACTAGTACAGCTGTTTTTTTCATACTATTCACCTTCCTATAGAAAAAGATAGATGATTATCTATCTTTAACGATAATATTCATAAGTATTGCGAGACTCAAAATAACGTACTGCTTCATCGATTGCAACATCCGCGCGGAAAAGTTTTGCATCACAATTACCTATCTTAGTACTTCTAATTGCACCTTTACCTTTTAACTCAATTTCAATCGCTGGAAATTCATCACTATTCACATCAATATCCAAGTACTTTTTCCATACTCGTCTACCTTCAATTTCAACAGCAGCACCTTGTAGTAAAATAGGGCGACAATCTGAACGATATTCCGCTAAATGTAGTAACGTACAATTATCAAATCCAACTCCTAAAAGTAAAACGTATCCTTTTAGTTCATATAGACGTGCTGTTGGTGATTCCTCCGAAAGTGAAAAATGTAGGGAGTGCCGATTGCATAACAATTTAGCATATTTTCCCCATGCTACATAAGCACTATTAGGATGATTCGATATAACTGCCCCATCACGTCGTCTTAAATTTTCAACAATTTGTCCCATATACCGTGTATCCATTTCCTTTTTATGATAAGCAGGCATGTTTTCACGAATGACTTGAGCTAACCCACAATCACATGGGGGATTCACCCAAAAAGTTGGTTCGGTGTTATCACTACAATGTAATGGCATTAAAATAGTGCCACTATATCCGACAACATCTATAAGTGCATCAACCACTGATTGTGCACCTCCAACGACAAATCCAAAAGAAGAAAGTGAGCTATGTACTTCTAGAATCATTCCTGGTTTTACACCTAATTCTATTAACTTAGCCATAATTTCTTTTTTTGTACTTACTGATGTGATAGGTCGTTTATTATTCACAGCAATCCCCTTTTTCCTTTGAATGAGCTATTCTACTTGCAGCACTTGCAGCAATGGCTCCAACGATATCATCTAAAAATGTATTACATTGTTTACCATTATGTTCATTTAATAGACCAATAATCCCTGGTTTTACACGATCAATGTAACCATAATTTGTTAATGCAATAGAACCATATATATTACATATACCATAAGCTAGAACTTCGTCAACACCATAGAGCGAATAATCTTTTAAAAGTATATCTTCTAGCTCTTTTGATTCTAAGCATCCCTTGTCTGCCATAATATCTAAATTAATTCCTGTTATTACGGCATGTTGAACTTCTCTTTTGCATAAAACTTGTTTAACATCTTCTATTACATCATCAATCAATAAATCCGGAAAATATTGCTTTTGTAGCATTACAGAACATTCCGCAATATCTCTTAGTTCTACACCTCTTTGGTGTAATAATCGAACACATACATCATACATAAAATTACCTCTTTAATAGACAAATTTCTTTTGCAATCTCTGCTCCAACTTTTGCATTATTGAAGACTAATTGAATATTTGAATCTAAACTCTTACCACCTGTTAATTCTTTTATTTTTGCAAGTAAGAATGGTGTTGATTCTTTTCCATGTACACCCATTTTATTCATTTCATCAATTGCTGCATTGATTGCTTTGTCCATCTCTTCTTTATTCATAGCATATTCTTCTGGAATTGGATTTGCAATTAATACGCCACCATTTAATCCCATTTCACGTTTTGCTACAATTGCTTCTGCAATTTCTTTTTCACTATCCATTTTATAGTCTAGTTTTAAACCTGAAGTTCTAGTATAGAATGCTGCAAGCTCTTCTGTTTTATAACCAAGTACTGGAACTCCAAATGTTTCTAAGTATTCCAATGTCAATGGTAAATCAAGAATAGCTTTTGCACCCGCACAAACAACACTAACGTTAGTGTGTGCTAATTCTTGTAAGTCTGCGGAAATATCAAATGTTTCTTGAGCACCACGGTGAACTCCCCCGATACCTCCTGTTACAAATACTTCAATTCCAGCCTTTGCCGCAAAAATCATTGTTGTTGCTACTGTTGTAGCACCCCATAATTTTTTAGACATAATTACTGGTAAGTCACGACGTGAAACTTTAATAATTCCTTGTCTTTTTCCAAATTCTTCTATTTCTTCTGGTGTCATTCCTACTACGCCTACACCATCAATAATACCAATTGTTGCTGGTATTACACCTCTTTCACGAAGGATTGCTTCAACCGCAAGTGCTGTTTTTACATTTTGCGGATATGGCATTCCATGAGAAATAATTGTAGATTCAAGTGCTACAACTGGTTGATTGTTATCTAATGCATTTTGTACTTCTGGATTTACTCTGATCATCATAATGATTCCCTTTCTATATCTAGTTCTTGGATTTTTTCTTCCACTAGTTTAACACACAAATCTGGGTTTACTGTTTCAATACATGTTACTGTACATACCGCGGATGCAATAGCGAATTCAACCGCTTCATAAAGTGATTTATTTTTAAGTCTTGCGACTAAGTATGCAGCAAGGAAAGCATCTCCTCCACCTGTTGCATTTGTTACTTCCACCATTTTATGAGAAACCCAAATCTTTTCGTCTTTATTTGCTGCAATAACACCACGTTCACCCATACTGATAATAGGTTCCTTGACACCCATTTTCAAATAAGCATCTAATGTGGCAATTGCTGTTTCCTTATCCACAATTTCTATGCCTGTGAATACTTTTGATTCATACACATTTGGTTTTAAAATTGTGAACCTACCTAACTCATCTTTAATCTTATCTGCCTTTAATGTAGATATTGGATCAATCGCTACTGGCGCATTTGCGTTAGCTAAGATGAAATCAATATATTTCTTTTCTAAATTCGTGTCAATGACTAATAAATCATCTTCTTTCACTTGTGATAAGGCATGCATCAACATATTTGTATCCATGTTTTTTAAAATATCCATATCACTCATTGCAAGTTGCATGTCATTATTCTCATTAAGAATTGCCAAATAAATAGAAGATCTTGCGCCATGAACAACTTTAGAAAGCGAACAATTCAATCCAACTTCTTCACAATATGCTTTTAATTGTTTGCCATATAAATCATCCGCAAACACAGTAACAAAGTAAACCTCTTGTCCAAGACGACAACAATTCTCTGCAATATTTCTACCTACTCCACCAAAGGAGGTTGTAATTACACCTGGGTTTGAATCAAAAGCACGAAGTTTTTCATGGCTTGCACCACAAATGTCAATGTTTGCTCCACCTATAATAAACACCCTACTCATACTTCACCTCGTATACTATCTTCTTGAAGTTTTACTTTCTTAGATGCAATCAACTTTGCTGCAAACGCAATAGTTGCCATCTTTAATGCAATATCATTTTCATCAATGTTTTTATCAAAACTTGTTGATTTGTTAGATGCATTAATTGTGGACATAATAATTCGTAATGCCTTTTCTTGTTCATCACAAAAGAAATTGTATGCTTTATGTGTTCCAACTACTTTCGCTTGAAAGAGAATTCCTTCTTTCACTTCTTTGATTGTCATTACTTGTTTAAGTATTGTAATCGCAATTAAATAAGCAAAGTGAACACGATTATATTGTTTCTTACGGTTGGGTGCTGGAATCATTTTCCATTTTACATAATTATTAATCATTGATGGTGTTAATATTTTTTCCTCTGCTGTCATCAGTGTGCCAACATACTTTTCTATCAATGTTATCACTTGATCTTTATATAAATCCATATCTGGAAGTTCTTCCCATCGTGGTAAATGGACATTGTAAATTTGTTCACTCCAAGTCTCTAACTCTTTGTTCATGTAAATACCTCAACTATTTGTACTCATTTTATCATACTTTTTTAGTAATATTGTTGTTTTTTCGCTATAATATTTCTAGAAAGTGAGATTCATATGAAAAATAAAGTATTGCTTTTAGGTGGCTTATGCATTGACGAAACTCTTGAATGCACAAATCTCCCTAAAGTAGGACAAGATATCATGATTCATTCCAAACAAACTCAATTAGGTGGCTCTTGTTTAAATGTTGCCACATTACTCAAGCGGTTAAATAAAGAACCCCTAATTTATTCTGCAATTGGTGATAAAGATTATTTGGATGCTTTTCAATTATTCACCGAGGAATCTTTTGATACAACTTGTCTATATCGCGAAGATGGACAAACCGGTTCTTGTACAATACTTGTTGATGAAACCAAAGAAAGAACATTTCTCACATATCGTGGAATTGAAGGTAATTTTGATGAAGAACATATTCCTTTAGAATTAATGGAAGATGTTGAATGGATTTATTTATCAGGCATTTATTTAGTTTATGGATTAGAAAGTCAAAAAATAGTACCTTTTTTAATTAGAATGATTCACCAAGGAAAAAAGATTTTCTTTGATTTAGGATCACTAGTAGAACAAATAGAAATTAGCCTATTAAAAGAGTGTGTAAGTCTTTCTTCAATCATAAAAGGTAATGATAACGAAATCAAAGTTTTAATTGATCGTCTACAACTTCAACATATCACAAACATTCTAGACTCAACGTTACGCATTATTATAAGAACAATGGGGAAAGAAGGTTCAATAACTTATCTGAGTGAAAATACATTAACAGTCCCTAGTGTTGATGTTAGTGCTATTGATACAACAGGTTCTGGTGATGCCTTCGTTGGTGCCTTTATCGCAAGTATGATTGATAATCTTTCAATTCAAGAATGTTTAGAGATTGCTACTCAATATGGATCAATCGCAACAACATACCATGGTGGTCGCATACCACTAAACACAAAAGAAGCCTAATGGCTTCTTTTATAATAATGGATCAATAATATCATGATTAATTTTCTTTAGAGTTTCACAGCTATGATTAAATTTCGCTTTATCCACATCACTTAAATCAAGTTTAACTATTTCTCTTACACCCTCACGATTAACAACTGCAGGTACACCTACATACAATCCTTCTTGTCCATATTCTCCATTTTGATATGCAGATACTGTAAGAATAACATTCTCATCATTTAAAATTGCTTGAACTAAGCGATTCAATGATAACCCTATTCCATAATATGTCGAATGCTTACGCTTAACAATTTCATAGCCAGCTTGTTGAACTTGTGTATAAATATTATGAAGATCTGTTAAGTCTCTTCCTTGTTCATCAAGAAGTTCTAATAATGGTTTGCATCCTACATATGCATTATTCCATGGTACAAAACTTGTATCCCCATGTTCTCCCATAATATAGGCATGAATATTACCAGAAGATATGTTTAAATATTCACTCATCATAAATCGAAGACGTGCCGTATCTAAAATTGTTCCTGAACCAATAACACGATGTTTAGGAAGTCCGCTCACTTTTTGAGCAACATATGTCATTCCATCAACTGGATTACTTGCAACAACAAGAATACCATCAAAACCACTTTTCATGATGTTTTCAGTTACATCTTTAATAATGATTGCATCTCGTGTAGTTAAGTCTAATCGTGTTTCATCTGGACGTTGTGTTACTCCAGCAGTAATTACCACAACCTTTGCACCCTTGCAATCTGCATATTCTCCAGCACGTACAATTAGATTATGTCTAGCATATGGCAAACCATGTTGTAAATCCATTGCTTCACCGATTGCTTTTTCTTTATTGACATCAATTAAGACAAGTTCATCTAAGCCTCCTGTTGTCAAAAAACTATACGCCATACTCATTCCTACTGAACCAGTACCAACGAGTACTATTTTTCTTGTTTCATTCATATTAATCCCCCTTATAAAGCTAATTCATTATATCCTATTGTTCCATGAAAAAATAGTGATAAAGTATCACTATTTTAGCTTCTACATCTTCTTTAAATAGTTCATAATTTCACGAGTGCATGAATCAATATTTTCTAAGTCACGCGAAGGATTTTGAAGCATCATATATCCCTTCATTAATAATTCTTTGAATTTAGTCTTATCATTCTCATTTAACTTATCAATGTTCACATTACTTGTTGAAATAAGAACCTGTTTAAGAATTTCACTTTTTTTAAATAACTCATGTTCTAAAAGTACTTCACTGAATAAGTCACGTAGCTTCCAATTCTTATTATGATCTGTTTCAATAATTTTAATTCCACCATAGGGTACATTATGCTCTTTTAAAATATTTAAATAATTCAACATTTCATCTGGTGTAAATCCCTGAAATATCATAAACATTTCTTTCAATATCACATTTTCTTCAAACTGACAGTCATGCATAAATATTTCATTCACTGTTCTATCCAAATCATTATCGGTAATTGGAGATACCTCTACTTTAGTTGTAGAAGAAAGCATTTTATATGTTTCTACCGTTTCTTTAGGACATCCATACAGTCTAATTTTTTTCATTTATTTACCCTCTTAATCTATATTTATTTTATCATGAAGTATTAACTTTTTGAAAAAATATGCTTTGACTTTCATTTAAAAACAGCGTTATAATTAATCGAAATCGTGTTGCATATGCATAAGTCCAGATTAGGATTTATGCATTTTTTTATGGGAGGAAAATCAAATGCCACAAACTCAAAAAGAAAAATTACTGTTTTCTCTACTTATGTCCATCTTCATGGTTTATGGAATGGAGACCTACAATCACATGGTGATAAATAATTCATTCTCACTTTCAGCTTTTCTAATTAATCCAATTGAATTAGTAAATCTAGTTATCATTGTAATTATATTAGAAACTTTTATTGGAGGACCACTAGCAAGAAAAATAGCATCCTACTTTTATAAAGACCACCCTTCTCCATTGTTAATGATTTTGCTTATCCAAGTGTGCACAGTGTTTTTGATGTGTCCTATGATGAGTTTAGTTGCTACTATTCTTTTCAGAGGCGGTTTATCATCTGAACTTCTCAGTATCTGGCTACATACTTTCGCTACGAATATTATGATGGCTCTTGTGTGGCAACTAGCTGTTGCTGGCCCTATAGTAAGAAAAATTGTGCTAAGAACTGTTAATTAATCGTTAATCGTATCTTGCTCACTAAAGATTCAATTTCACTTCTCTTTTGATTACTCAACATTTTTAAACATTCTACAAGATATCTTTGCCACATACATGTATCATCAAAATCAGAATAAAATATTTCATCCATTTTAACATCCATATTAAATCTTCCTAAATCAGGAATCGCAATTTTAATAAACAATGCTAACTGCTCAACAGTACATGTAATAAAGTATTGTACATACTCCACATCATAAAAAATTTCATTATCAAATAAATCCAAAATATCAAAAAGACTGACTTCAAAATCATGAAGATAGGCAATCTTATCTGTTGTCTTATCCAATGATTGTATGTCTTTTAATAGTTTATTGAAGTTGGGTGAATTATTTGTGTCTGTAAGTACTACATTATATTTTTCATCGAGGACTTTTTCATAAACTAATATCTCTATATTTTTCTCAAAAAAACTTATAAATCGATTTTCTATTTCTTTTTTGAATAGAATTATAGTATCGAAAATTTCTTTTGGAAATAACATATTCATTTCTGTATAAACCCTATTTATCTTTTCTTGATAATTGTGATGAAAAGTTTTAACCAATTCTTTTTCATAGTACGTCAACAACAAATCTTTCTTTTGAATCAAACGATTCGCAATATATTGCATCAAACATAACTCACATAAGTTAATATTTAACAAAGTTATTTCAATATCTTTGCATAACTCATATTGTTTTATAAGATCGCTTACTCTAGAACCAAACAAGGTACAAAAATCATTTTCTGTTTTAAATCTTCGCAAGTAATACAAGACTAAGTCAGTTCCATCACATAAATACATATCATGATCAAGGGGCAATCCATCAATTAATGGATAATCTAAATCTTCTTTTGTAAAACATGCATTAAAACTCCCTCGATATTCATCGCACGTTTTGATAAAGTTGGGAATTTGTTCATCAATAATACTATTGTATCTTTCATTGTTTGTCTTAATACGTCTTTTTTTACTTTGATCCAATAATTCTTTAATTTCATTAATATCTTTATTCACTTCCAAATAACCTAAATCAAAGAAATGATGAATTCCTTTTTCAATCAACTCATTGGCATTATGATTCATAAACCCATGGTTAAAGTAATAGTTAAGTGTATCAATCATCTGTTTATAGTTTTCTAAACTTATTGAACTGCTTTTTTTGTGATTGTATAGATTTACAAGTTCATTAATCACATCATATACTTCAAGACAAAGTGTTTGATATCTCTTTGTATCTATTTGTCGTTGTGCTAAAGCTTGACGAAGGGTCTCATCAACTCCTTGGTTATGTGCATTAGTTAGATTGATTATCACGATTTGAATAGCCTTCTTTCTTTAATCGAGCATAGATTTCCTTTTTTAGATCTTTGTCAATAATTCCATAGGCATGTAAATAAGAATCATAGATAACATTTATCAATTCATCATCGCTGATATGCCAATCAAATTTACAACGGACTCCATAAAACAAATGAATTGCATTCTTCAATATTTCTAAATAATTATTAAAGAGTAAATACGGTGATTGTGAAAATGGTTTGATAATAGTTAAAAACTTCATTTTGTCCATTTCCACCATTTCATTTTGGGTACATGCAAGATCCTGAATACTTTTTAGTTCTATTAAATCTTCTTTTGTTAGTTCAAATCCTTTTACTAATAAATAAGATTCAACCTCTGCCAATTCAAATTCTACTGGTTCTACTTTTTGTAGCTTCATCTTCGTCCCCCTCATCTAGTGAGATTAGTTATATCACCGTTACTATACCCATACAACTCTTGAAAAAAAGTCAATTTTGTGGTAATATAAAGTCATAAATAAAGCGAAATGCAGTGAATAATCACTGCATTTTTTATTGCCCGAAATAAATTTGAATATTCTTTACAATTTCACGCATTCAAATAAACTCGTGAATTTTAGCTATACGTATTCATAATACTTTCATATTTGGCACATTCTAATTTTTAAAAAACTGTTTTTATAAATTAATTAATAGTTTTATTTAATAGAACTACATTTTCTACATGTTTTGAGATGAGGGGATAGCTATCAAATGGAAATTACCATGTTCCTTTTTTAG
>NZ_JAVXGL010000055.1:0-12816 GCF_036657415.1 Anaerorhabdus sp.
AGATGGTCCAGACTTTGATGGCCATAAAGTTGATTTCTCGAATCTTGTTGAACGAAACCGCATGTATCGTGATGATGAATCTCATCAATGTCGTTTGATGAAGGAGGAAGTTAAATAATGCCAAATATGCAAAATGAAAAAACACCAATGCCTTTTCAAGACCCTACAGTACGTAGCAAAAACTTTGAAGAAGTTGCATTAGGTTATACAAAAGAGATGGCAATTCAAGAAGCAAATCGCTGCTTAAATTGTAAACATAAGCCTTGTATGAATGGTTGTCCTGTCCATGTGCATATTCCTGAATTCATTCAATATCTTGCGAATGATCAAATCGATGAGGCACTTCATGAAATCAAATTAACAAATAATTTTCCAAGCATTTGTGGGCGTGTTTGTCCGCAAGAGAGTCAATGTGAAAAAGAATGCGTCCGAGGTATAAAAGGCGAAGCAGTGGCTATAGGTCGATTAGAACGTTTTGTCGCAGATCATGGTGAAGATAAAGTAACTACTGTTAAAACAAATGGTATGAAAGTTGGAATCATTGGAAGTGGCCCAGCTGGGTTATCTTGCGCAATTGATTGTGCAAAAGCGGGATTTGATGTAACAATTTTTGAAGCACTCCATGCAAGTGGTGGGGTATTAACATATGGTATTCCAGAATTTAGATTACCTAAATCAATTGTGAAAAAAGAGATTGATGCGCTTCGTAACTATAATGTCAAAATTGAGAATAACGTAATAATCGGTAAAATAAAAACAATTGAAGATTTGTGGGATGAAGGATTTAAGGCGCTTTTTATTGGCTCTGGTGCAGGTCTTCCTAATTTCATGAACATTCCAAATGAAAATGCTGTTGGAGTAGTAAGTGCAAATGAATATTTAACTCGTTGTAATTTGATGAAAGCTTACGATGACCGTTATGATACACCAATCGCTAAACCACAACACACAATTGTTGTAGGTGGGGGTAATGTAGCAATGGATGCAGCACGATGTGCACGTCGATTAGGCGATAAGGTGACACTTGTTTATCGTCGCTCACTTGATGAAATGCCGGCAAGAAAAGAAGAAGTTGAACATGCAATGGAAGAAGGAATTGATTTTAAAATTCTAACAAATCCAGTAGCAATTGAAAAAGATAAAAATGGTAGAGTGTCAGGAATGACATGTGTATCAATGGTACTTGGCGAACCTGATGAAAAAGGAAGACGTGGAGTCACAGTAAAAGAAAATAGTGAATTTAATATTGCTTGTGATTATGTAATTATGGCAATCGGTACTTCAAGCAATCCATTATTGAAGGATTCAGAAAAAAAACTTGAAGTAAATAAACGTGGTTGTATTGTGGTGAATGAAGATCAAATGACTTCAATTCAATCAGTATACGCAGGTGGTGATGCAGTAAGTGGAGCTGCAACAGTAATTCTTGCGATGGGCGCAGGAAAGAAAGCTGCAGAAAGTATTTGCAAAGAACTTTTATAAGCTAAATAAAGAGGTTAAAACCTCTTTATTTATTTCTTCAATTTATGAACTATAATGAATAGATACTTTGAAGAAATAGTTAAAAATAATGTACGTAATTATCCAGCAATAATATAATGTGATAATTTTTTAAGCATCTACTTAAATAAAATAGAAATGCGTCTTAAAAAAAGAGTTAAAAAATGATATGATTATAGACGTTAGAATGAGAGGCACCAATGAAACCATTACCATTAAGTAATTTAGTTCATAATCTTAATGTCAATCAAAAATTATTGACTTATTTTGATAATGCGACAGTAACAAATGCTCGTTTTTTTAAGAAAAATGAACGATTAGAACTTACTATACAATTAGATAAAATTTTACCCTTTGACTTATATAAAGCACTTAGTGAATACTTTTGTGCATCTTTATGTAAAAGTTGTCGTGTATATGTTGAAACTGCTACATATGAAGAAAATATTCAAGAATTACAAAAATATGTTTGGTATTTTGCAACATTTTCACCGTCTCATTTAATTTTTAAAGAAGGTATGCCATCTTATACAAGTGATGGTATTCAAATACTTTTTGCGAACGATGAGGATGTGAAGAAAGCTTCTTATTATGAAGAAGAATTAGTTTTATTTTTGAACTCAGTTGGCTTTAAAGAACAACTAATATCACTCTGTACGAAAGAATTAGTTGTTAAGATTGATGAGTTAATTGTACCTATGAGTAAATCAACACCAACTTCTAATACGCAAGTAAAAAAAGAAGAGACTACAAAATATACAATGAAGCGTGTTAAAAAAGATAATTACATGGTAATTAAACTAAAAGATGCACTAAATGAATGTGATAATATTCAATTCGATGCGACTGTTTTTAGAGTAGTTTATCAAACAACGCGTACAGGAAATACGATTCAAACAATTTCGCTTGCCGATGAAACAGATGCAATCGTTATTAAGCGTTTTGAAAATAATCGTTTACCTCTTGAGAAAATGAAAGAGGTTAGCGAAGGAGATACAGTTCGTGTTTACGGTTCAATTATTTATGATTCATATGAAAAAGAATTAGTTTGTAAATCAAATGATATTGAGAAAATAGAAAAAGATTCACGATCAGATTTATCTAATGAAAAACGTGTTGAGTTACATACTCATACAATTATGTCAGAGATGGATGGAGTTTGTGAAATTGCGGAATATGTTAATCAAGCATTTGCTTGGGGACACAATGCAATAGCAATTACTGATCATATGGCTGTTCAAGCATTTCCAAAAGCACAAGCGGCAGTTAGTAAAATATTGAAAAAAAATCCTGATGCGAATTTTAAAATGATATATGGCGTTGAAATGAACATGGTTGAGCCACAATTAAATATTGTTCGTAGACCTAATGACCAAGATTTGTTTAATTCTGAATACATTGCATTTGACTTAGAAACAACGGGATTATCTTGTTTCTTTGATCATATTATCGAATTTGGTGGCGTATTAATAAAAAATCAAACAGTTATTGAACGTAAACAAATGTTCATTAAGCCACCAGTTAAAATTCCACCGTTTATTCAAGAGAAAACAAGTATTACGGAAGATTTAGTTCATGATGCTAAACCATTTGATGAGGCTGTAGACGAATTACTTGAATGGATAGGTGATCGTATTTTAGTAGCCCATAATGCATCGTTTGATATTGGATTCATGAATGAAGAATTAAAGCGACTAGGAAGAAAACCACTTACTAATCCAGTTATAGATACACTTGACTTTGCCCGTGCTATTCACAGTGAAAGACGTACCTATCGTTTAGGAAATATTGCTCGCTTATATCGAATTGCCTATGATGAAGAAGTGGCGCATCGTGCTGATTATGATGCTAATGTTTTAGCGGATGTCTTTTTAGCAATGATTCATCAAGCCAAAGATAGAGGTGCTCAAACATTGATTGATTTACAAAATCTACAAAGTGCACAATCGTATGCAAAAGTTAGAAGTACCCATGTTTGTGTGCTTGCGAAAAATCAAAAAGGTATTAAATCAATCTATCAATTGGTAACTACTTCAAATACAGAGACACTTGCTATTTTTGGTAATGCCAATAGCAAATCAAATGGTAGTGAATTTTTAGCAGAACCACGTATTTTTAGAAGCAAGTTAAATGAATTTAGAGAAAATATATTAATTGGATCTGCATGTTTAAATGGTGATGTGTTTGAGAGTGCAGCAAATCGTAGTCAAGAAGATTTAGAAAGAGCAATAGAATTTTATGATTATATTGAAGTTCAACCACTAGCAAACTATAGTCATTTAATAGCAATGCATTCAATTCCTTCAATGGAAAGACTAAAAGAAGTTTTGACTCGTATTATTAATACTGCTCAAACATTAGGGAAAATTGTAGTAGCAACAGGAGATGCACATTATTGCGATCCTACTGAAAAAATCTATCGTGATATTTATATTCAAACACAAGGTATTGGTGGAGTTCGTCATCCATTGTATGTATATAATGAAAAAATTCGTCGTCAATTAGTTAATCCAGAACAACATTTTAGAACAACAACAGAAATGTTAGAAGCGTTTAGTTGGTTAAATAATCAAAAATTAGTTCATGAAATTGTAATAGAAAACACTAATAAAATTGCTGAACAAATTGAAAAATCGCAACCTGTTCCAGATGGTTTGTTTGCACCAACCATTGAAGGTAGTGATGAGAAATTACGAGAAGTTTGTTATCAAACGGCACATCGTATTTATGGTGATGTCTTACCTGAAATTGTAGAAAAACGACTTGAAAGAGAATTAAATAGTATTATTGGGAATGGATATGGAGTTATCTACTACATTTCACATTTGTTAGTTAAAAGAAGTAATGAAGATGGTTACTTGGTAGGCTCACGTGGATCTGTTGGATCTTCCTTTGTTGCAACAATGAGTGGAATTACAGAAGTTAATCCCTTAATGCCGCATTATGTATGTGAGAATTGTCATTATGTTGAATTTATTGATGATGATAAAGTTGCTTCAGGATTTGACTTACCAGACAAGGAATGTCCAGGTTGTCATCAAATGATTCGTGGTAATGGACAAAATATTCCGTTTGAAACATTTCTTGGATTTGAAGGAGATAAAGTGCCCGATATTGACTTAAACTTCTCTGGAGAATATCAAGATAAAGCACATTTATTTACTAAAGAAGTATTTGGTGAGGATCATGTGTTCCGTGCAGGAACGATTGGAACTGTCGCAGATAAAACAGCTTTTGGTTATGTAACAGGATACTCTGAAGAGATGGGTATTGAGAATATGCGTAAAGCTCAAAAAGAGCGACTAGCTGTAGGGTGCACAGGAGTTAAGCGTACAACGGGACAACATCCAGGAGGAATCATTGTAATTCCTCATGATATGGATGTAACAGATTTTACTCCCGTACAATTTCCAGCCAACGATCCAAAATCAGAATGGAAGACTACACATTTCGACTTCCATGATATTCATGATAATGTCTTAAAGTTTGATATTTTAGGACATGTTGATCCGACTGCTATGCGCTTGTTACAAAATATTTCGGGTATTGATCCTAAAACTATTCCTATGAATGATCCAGAAACGATGAGTATTTTCTCTTCTTCGGATGCATTAAAAGCTGATATCCGAGAGTATGGAGAAAAAACAGGAGCATTGGGATTACCTGAATTTGGTACAAGTTTTGTACGTGGAATGCTTGAAGTAACTAAACCTAAAAACTTTAGTGACCTTGTTATTATCTCAGGATTATCACATGGTACTGATGTTTGGCTTAATAATGCTGCTGACTTAGTTGAGCAAGGAATTACATTACAAGAAGTTATAGGGTGTCGTGATGATATTATGACTTATTTGTTGGCGAAGCATTTACCGCCAAAAGTAGCCTTTACAATCATGGAAAGTGTGCGTAAAGGGAAAGGATTAAATGATGAATGGGAGGCTATCATGCGTGAGCATGAAGTTCCTGATTGGTATATTGATAGCTGTAAAAAAATTAAGTATATGTTCCCTAAGGCTCATGCGGTTGCCTATGTAATCATGGCAGTGCGTATTGCTTGGTTTAAAGTTCATTATCCACATTGGTATTATATTTCTTATTTCTCACTTCGTTGTGATGCATACGAAATAGAAACGATGACCAAAGGAATTAATGCAATTAAATCGAGATTAGAGGAAATACGTAATCGACGAAATAATCCAGAAACAGCGAAGCAAGTTACAAATCGCGAACTAGCTACGTATGGTGTCTTAGAGGTATGCCTTGAACTTTATGCTCGAGGCTATAAGATTGGAAAGATAGATCTATACAAATCACTTGCGACTGAATTTACTGTCGAAAAAGATGATCACAGAATTATTATTCCACCATTCACAACGATTGATGGACTTGGTGAAAACGTTGCAAAATCAATTGTTGAAGCAAGAGAAAAAGGACCATTTCTTTCTAAGGAAGATTTGACATCAAGAACACAATGTTCACTAACACTACTTCGTAAACTTGAGGTATTGGGAGCTATTGATGGGCTTCAAGAAAAAAATCAAATGTCATTATTTTAAGGAACGTAAGTTCCTTTTTTCTTGAGATTATAAAGAATATTGCAATTTTTAATGATTTAGAAAGTGATTGATTGCATTATGAGGAAGATATGGAGAAAATAAAAAGCGGAAAAGACTAATTCACGGATTCGAAAAATAATTGGGCTTATGTGAAAAACAGGCTGTTTATAGATAAAATACTATACAAACAGTAAAGAAAGTGGTATTATATTGACATGTAAGAACTGAGGAGTGGTTGATGACCACTCCTTCATTGTTGTTTAAAGGAGAACGTATGGATCAACTCGACAAAATTAAAGAGCTAATTTTACCTGAACTTACACCATTTAATGTAAAACTCTACGATGTTAAATGGGTAAATGAAAAGAAAAATCGTATTTTGCAAATTTCAATTATGAAACAAGATGGTAGCATGGATATCGATACCTGTGCTGATGTTTCAGAAAAACTATCTTTAATACTTGATGAACAATATCCTGAATTGGATGAATACTTTTTAGAAGTGTGTTCACCAGGAGCTGAAAGAGAAGTCAAGGAATTGAGTGAATTAGGTTATTTAATTGGACAACATATTTATGTTCGCTTAAAACATCCAGCAAAGAAAATGTTGGAGATTGTTGGGGATTTACTTAAAGTTGAAAATGGTGAAGTAACAATGAATTATCGCGACAAAGCATTAACACGTGAAGTTACATTTAACCAAGAAGATATCGAATTCTGCCGTTTGGCAGTAAGAATATAAAATTCAAAAGGAGAATAATAGAAATGAATTTTAAAGATTTATTAAAAGCAATGCAATTAATTGAGGATGATCGTAAAATCTCAAAAGACATTGTTAAAGAGGCATTAATGGAAGCCCTAGCAAAAGCATATCGTAAACATGTCGATATTCCAGATATTCTTGTACGTGTTGATATTAATGATAAGACAGGTAAGATTACTGTTTTTCAACAATATTTAGTTGTTAGTGATGTAGAAGATGAAGAACTTGAAATTTCATTAGAAGAAGCAAAAGAAGAAAATCCTGAAATTCAATTAGGTGAATACATTGAGCATGAAGTATCTATTAATGATTTAGGACGTGCTGCTGCATTATTAGCAAAGAATGTAATGAAACAAAAAATTCGTGAAGCAGAAAAACAAGCTGTGTATGATGAATACATTGATTTATTAGATGAAATGGTACTTGGTATTGTTGAATCTGTTGAAGAAAAATTCATTTTAGTTAACTTAGGCAAAACAATTGCGTTGATGCCTAAAGGAGCCCAAATTCCTGGTGAACGCTATCAAGAAGGTCAAAAAATTCGTGTAGTTATTACTGAATGTAATAAAGATACGAAGGGTTCACAAGTTTTAGTATCACGTGCGGATGCTAAACTTGTTAAACGTTTGTTTGAAAAAGAAGTTCCAGAAATTTATCAAGGTATTGTAGAAATTCGTGGAATTGCTCGTGAAGCAGGCGAAAGAACAAAAATGGCTGTTTATTCAAAGAATGATGATATTGATCCTCGTGGTGCTTGTATTGGGCCTCGTGGACAACGTGTTCAAGAAATTAGCGATGAATTAAATGGTGAAAAAATTGATATCTTTGAATGGAGTGAAAATACAACTGAGTTAGTTAAAAATGCATTGGCTCCTGCAGAAGTTATTGCAGTATTACCAACTGAAGAGAAACGCTCATTATTGGTTGTGGTTGATAATAGTCAATTATCATTAGCAATTGGTAAAAAAGGTAAGAATGCTCGCTTAGCAGTGAAACTTACTAATATGAAAATTGATATTAAGACTAAAGAAGAATTAATTGAACAAGGTGCTGATTTTGATAAGCTAATGTTTAATTATGAAGTTGAACAAGAGAAATTCAAACGTGAATTAGCTTCTAGAACGATTGCTCAAATGGAACAAGAAATGGAAATTGAAGCAGTTGAAGAAATTGTAGAAGATGCAATAGAAGAAGTAGTAGAGGTTGTTGAACCAGTGGTGGAAGTTATTGAAGAAACACCAGTTGTTGAAACAATTGAAGTAGTTGAGGCAGTAGAGGAAGTTAAACCTACTCCAGTAGAAGAACCAGTTAAGAAAACTGAAGAAAAAGTTGAAACAGAAAAAGTTGTTAAGAAAGTTAAACGTGAACCTAAAGTACGTACAGATTATGTATCTGTATTTGAAAAACTTGCGGAAACACCTAAACCTAAAACAGATAAACCTGAATTCAAAAAACGTAAGAAAAAAGATGAAGATGAACGTAAATTACGTTCAATTGATATCAAAAAAGATAAGGACTATGATATCAAACCAGTATACTCAGAAGAAGAATTGGAAGAAATCCGTTTACGTGAAGAGCAAGAAGCACTTGAAGCTTACTCTGACGAAATTGATTATGATGAATTTGAGGAATACTACGAAGAAGATTAGTGGTGAAGTGTATGAAAAAGATTCCAATGAGAAAATGTGTTGCAACACAGGAACAATGTCCGAAGAAAGAATTGTTACGAATTGTTAAAACTCCTGAAGGTATTATTGAAGTTGATACGACAGGGAAAATGAATGGAAGAGGAGCGTATCTTAAAAAAGATATAGCTGCAGTTGAAATAGCCAAGAAAAAAGGTTCACTTTCAAAAGCACTAGAATGCCCAATTCCAGATGAAGTTTATGAAAAAATTCTTGAGGTAATTCGTGGATAAAAAACTTGCAGGATATATTGGGATGGCTTGCCGTGCTCGCAAGATATTAATCGGTGATACGGCAATCAAAGCAATCCAAAAAAAAGATGCAAAAATTGTGTTGTTAGCTGAAGATTGTTCATTGAATACACAGAAGAAAGTGCTTGATAAATGTACATTTTATCAAGTTAAGGTACTAAAAGTTGAGTCTAAGACAGAACTTGCATATACAATTGGTCGTGCAGATGTATCGTTTGTCGCTGTTGTAGATGAGGGCTTTGCCAAGGCAATACAAAATTGTTTGAAATGAGGTGGAATGATGGCAAAACAAGTAGCAGCAAGAGGTAAAAGAAGAAGCAATACAGGAAACAATAACAACAGACAACAGAAAACATTTATTCCGAAGAATGATGTTGTTGTAAAAGAAATTACATACACGGAAGGAATAACTGTTGGTGAGTTAGCACAAAAATGCAATAAATCAGCGAGTGAATTAATTAAATTACTTTTCATGTTATCTAAGATGGTAACAATCA
The DNA here is from genome assembly GCF_036657415.1 of Anaerorhabdus sp. Lineage (NCBI taxonomy): Bacteria > Bacillati > Bacillota > Erysipelotrichia > Erysipelotrichales > Erysipelotrichaceae > Anaerorhabdus > Anaerorhabdus sp. The sequence continues at coordinate 9,253 of NZ_JAVXGL010000055.1, forward strand.
ATAGTTCTTTAGATGAAGAAACAATTCAATTGATTTGTATGGAATATGGAATTGAAGCACAAAAAGAAGAAATTGTTGATGAAGATAGTTTAGAAGATAATGAAGTTGATGATCCTAAGCTTCTTGAAGAAAGACCACCAATTGTTACTATTATGGGTCATGTTGACCATGGTAAAACTACATTGCTTGACTCTATTCGTAAAACACGTGTGGTTGAAGGTGAATTTGGTGGAATTACACAACATATTGGTGCGTACCAAGTTGTTGTACATGGTAAGAAACTAACCTTCTTAGACACTCCAGGGCATGAAGCATTTACTGCTATGCGTGCGCGTGGGGCAAAAGTAACAGATTTATGTATTATCGTAGTTGCAGCGGATGATGGTGTAATGCCTCAAACAAAAGAAGCAGTTGACCATGCAAAAGCGGCAGAAGTACCTATTATTGTTGCGGTAAATAAAATGGATAAGCCAGAAGCTAATCCAGATCGTGTTATGAATGAAATGTCTGAATTAGGTCTTATGCCTGAAGAGTGGGGCGGAGAAACTATTTTCGTTAAATGTAGTGCAAAAGCGGGAGAAGGAATTAAGGACATTTTAGAAACTATTTTAGTTGTTTCTGAAGTTCGTGATTTTAAAGCTAATCCTAAGCGTATGGCTACAGGTACAGTTATTGAAGCAAAGCTTGATAAAGGTAGAGGTCCAGTAACAACATTACTTGTACAAAATGGTACATTAAAAGCAGGTGATCCAATTGTTGTTGGTGCATGTTTTGGACGTGTACGTAAAATGACAGATGATCGCGGACGCGAAATTAAAGAAGCAGGTCCATCTACTCCAGTAGAAATTATTGGCTTAAACGATGTTCCAGTTGCAGGAGATAACTTCAAAGCATTTGCTTCTGAAAAAGCTGCTCGTTCAGTTGCAGAAAGACGTTCTCAAACTAAGATTGAACAAGAACGTAAATCTACTTCAGCAATGTCTTTAGATGATTTAGCTGCACAAATTGAAGCAGGTTCTGTTCAAGAAATTCCAGTAATTGTTAAATCAGATGTTCAAGGTACTGCGGAAGCTGTTAAAGCTTCTTTAGAAAAGATTGATGTATCTGGTATTAAGGTAAATGTTATTCGTTCACAAGCAGGAGCAATTTCTGAATCAGATGTTATGCTTGCAAGTGCATCAAAAGCAGTTATCTATGGTTTCAACGTTCGCCCTGATGCGAATGTTCGTAAAAAAGCTGAAGAAGAAGGTATCGATATTCGTTTGCATAACATTATCTACAAAGCAGTAGAGGAAATGGAACTTGCAATGAAGGGTATGTTAGCTCCAGTTTATGAAGAAGTAGTAATTGGTCAAGCTGTTGTTCGTCAAACATTCAAAGTATCTAAAGTGGGTACTATTGCTGGATGTATGGTGAGTGATGGTAAACTTGTTCGTGATTGTGGTGTTCGTTTAATTCGTGATGGTATTGTTGTTTATACAGGAGTTCTTGGTTCATTAAAACGTTTCCAAAATGACGCTAAAGAAGTTTCAAGTGGATATGAATGTGGTATCACAATTGAAAACTTCAATGATATTAAAGAAGGCGATATTGTGGAAGCATATCAAGATCAAGAAGTTAAACAAGTTTAATGAAAGTTAAGCAAGAAAGAATAAATCAAATTGTCCTTAAAGAAGTAAGTGATATTATTCAATTTACACTTAAGGATCCAACAATTGGGTTTATAACTATTACGGATGTGCAAGTTACAAATGATTATTCATATGCAACGATTTATGTTTCTTTTCTAGGTAAACAAGAAAGAAATGAAGCTGGTATGAAAGCTTTAAATCGTGCTAAAGGGTTCATTCGTTCAGAACTTGCAAAACGATTAACAATACGAAAAGTACCAGATCTAATCTTCAAACTAGATGATACATTAAATAAGAGTCGTAAAATTGATGCGATTCTTCAAGAAATACACAAAAACGATGAAAAGGTCTCTAAATAGAGATCTTTTTTATCGTATGGGAAAGTTCTCCACTTATATCATCAAATGTTGATTTGTTCTTATCGTCTCATCTATCATAAAAACTACCATGGTTTACAAATTGATTCACTCCAAAAGAAAGTGAAATCTTTTTATGGTACCAATGATTATCTGCCTTTATCTGCTATTCATGAAGCCAAAGTCCTCTGAATTCATCCTTTTTCATGTGTGTATTAGATAAATAAAAGAGTAAACAAATTCTAATTCATAAAAATAATAAATTTCATCATTTTCAAAATAATTTTTTAGGAGTTTTCAATCCCTTAACTATAAATAGATAAGGAAGGTGATGAAATGAAAAAGATCTATGTAGATCCTGTAAGATTAGATGCAAGTGCAATGAAAATAGAAGGTGAAACACAAGAATATCAACGATGTTATTCACAGCTGTTTGAAGAAGTAGAAAAAATGAAAAATGCTTGGCAAGGAAAAGATAATATTGCTTTTACAAATCAAATTAGACAATTTGAAGGTGATTTTAAGCAAATTCAAATGCTTTGTCAGCAATACGCTGAGTTTTTGAGGAATTCTTCAAGAGCCTATCGGGAAACGCAAAACGAACTAATGAATCAAGTAACAAGAATATAGGAGGAAAATATGGACGATATCAAAATATCTTTAAATGAGGTTTCAGAATGTGTTGGGCAATTAAGAAATCTAGGTAATCAAATATATGATCATCTACAACTTATTAAAAAAGAAATGGATAGTTTAAATGGCTCATGGATAAGTGAATCTGGTGAAACAATTCGTGGTAAATTCACCATTTTTTCAAATCGTTTTGATCAGCAAAGGGAAGTTATTCAGTCGTATGCAACTTTCTTGGATTTAACAGTTTCTAGTTATGATTCTTTAGAGAATACAATTAATGCGAATGCGTCAAATTTCTAAAGCTTTACAAATTATCCTCTGCATTTTTATGTTTGTGAATGTTGGATGTTCTAAGAAAGTTGAATCAATTACTGTTGGAGAATGGTTAGAAAAAATTGTTATTAATGCTAATATACCTGAATCTACAAAAAGTAATCCTTATTTTTTAAATATTAAGGAGGATAATCAATATTTTTCATATGTTCAAGCAAGTGTTGAATGGGGAATATTAGATACGACTCAACCTATTGATGTAGGCTCGTTGCTTACAAAGGAATTTGTTGCATATACATTGGTGAATTTAATGCATGAAGAATTAAATGCTGCAGCAACAAAAGATGCATCAAAAAGTAACTTCCCTGAACATTGTGCAAAGTCTATTAGTCTGGGTATATTTCAAACAGATAAAAGAGGCATGTTTAATCCGTTAGAGAAAGTGGACCGTGTTCTTGCGGATGAGAAACTAAATTTAGTTTTAGGATATATCAATAATTATGATAGTAAAGATATTACTCAAGTTGACCTAAATGAAGACATAATTGAAGCTGAAATTCCAATTGGATTCAATGAAAGTGAAAAAATAATTCGATACCGAGATGAAGTCAATTTTAATGAGAAGGATATTATCCATTGGAATGATGGAGATGATCAATATTTTAGAGTTG